>DASSFL010000308.1:0-1530 GCA_035694525.1 Candidatus Udaeobacter sp.
TTTTCGCATGATCATCTTTCTCAGCGGCTCCGTGATCAGGCAAACCTCATAAATTGCCGCCCGCCCTTGATAGCCGGTCTGACGGCATTGATCGCAACCGGCGCCGCGCTGGAAACTGGTACCGAGTTCTTTCACGGGAAAACCGATCTCCGCGAGATATTCGCGAGGATAATCAACCAACTGCACGCAGTCAGGACAAATCGTGCGTACCAGTCGCTGCGCGATAAACGATTTGACTACCGATGAGAGTAGAAACGGTTCCACATCCATATCGAGCAAACGCGTGATGCCTCCAACAGCGTCGTTCGTGTGCAGCGTGCTAAAAACAAGGTGACCAGTCATGGCTGCGCGGATCGCAATATCCGCCGTTTCGACATCACGAATTTCTCCCACCATGACAACGTTGGGGTCCTGTCGCAAAATGTGACGTAGACCTTTTGCGAAAGTCAGATCGATCTCCGGTTTCACATCGATTTGCGAAACACCTGGAATTCGATATTCCACCGGTTCTTCGACTGTAATAATGCGCCGCTGCACTGAATTGATACTGCTCAGGAAGCAGTAAAGCGACGTCGATTTTCCGCACCCGGTCGGGCCGGTGAGAAGAATGATCCCGTTGGGTTGCGCAAGCAGATGCCGAATAATTTTCTCCTGCTTTTCGCTCAGGTCGAGGCGATCAAATCCAAACTGCTGTTCACTACGGATAAGCAATCGCAGACTGATCGATTCGCCGTTTACCGTCGGAATGGTCGAAACGCGGACGTCAATGTTTTGAGTGTTCGACTGCAAATTAATGCGCCCGTCTTGAGGCAGACGGCGCTCCGCGATGTCCATGTGCGACATGACTTTCAGGCGCGAGATAATGGCCGATTGCAGGACTCGCAATTGCGGCGGCACAGCGACCTCGTGCAAGATCCCGTCGATTCGATAACGAATCCGGAGATCGTTTTCCATCGGTTCTACGTGAATATCTGTCGCGCGCTCAAAGATCGCTTCGCGAATGATCTGGTTCACAAATTTCACCACCGAGGCCTCGGGGTCGTCGTCATTCAGCTCGATCGCGGTGTCACTGTCCTGCAACACCTCAAAAGAACGGTTCGTCTTGAGAATTTCGTCGAACGTTTCCGCGCCGACGCCGTAGAGAGTTTTCATCGCGCGCAGAACCTGCGCGCGCGGCACCAGCACCCATTCAACCGGCTTTTTCAAAAGCTGCGACGCAAGCTGGCGACCAATGGAATTGAAAAGGTCGTATGTCGCCAGCACGACCGAATTTTCCTTCACCTCGATAGGCAGGATGTGATGTTGAAAGACAAAACGGCTCGGCAAAACTGATAAAGTCGGGCGATCAATCTTTTTCGCATCGATGGACGTGACCGGCACGCGAAAGAAATTGCCAATTGCGGTGAGGAAACGTTGCTCGTCCACTTTACCGGAATCGAGCATCTGGCTCACCCACGAACCGCCATTCAGGTTTACGGCCAGCTGCGCTGCTTCTTCAGTCGAAGGAACACCGCTTTCCAGCAGCAAATT
>DASSFL010000309.1:0-5455 GCA_035694525.1 Candidatus Udaeobacter sp.
GCAATTTCCGGCGCGCCGCCGGCACCCGGCAGACGCGTCTTCGGTTTGGCGTAGCCGCCGATGACGGTGGTATTCAGATTGCCAAACCGATCGATCTGCGCCGCGCCGAGAAAGCCGAGATCAATCCGGCCAGCCTGCAGCCAATACGAAAAAATTTCCGGTAACGACACGACGGCGGTCGCAGTCTCCGCAAGTTCGCCATCGCCAATCGACAACGGCAATACCCTGGGTTGAGTGCCGATGCCGCCCGACTCGTAGATCAGTACCATGTCGGGCGCGTGAGTCAGGCGCGCAAGGTTCGCGGCCGCCGAAGGCACTCCGATGCCGACGAAGCAAACACAGCCCGGCCAGATCAGGCGCGCGGCCGCGATGGTCATCATTTCGTCGGGCGTATATCTATGTAGAGAGGACCTGTTCATGCGGCCTGCGCAAGGCTATCAAGGAATTCCGCGTGATCGCGACTACTAAGCACGTGACGATCGATCCACTCAGAAAACCGTTCGCGGTCGCGAGCGATCTCATCCCAAGCCAGATAAAACGCGTTGTCTCGCGCGTAGTAGCCGAGCGCGTAGGACGGATAAGCACCGGTTGGCACTTCGGCAATCGCTGTCACCACCCAGTGAGGCAAAACAATTGCATTCATCGGCGCGTCCAACGACTCGACGACCTCTTCAACTGTGACGATCAGCGTCGTCGCGGCCAACGCCGATTCTTTCTGTGCGCCAACGATCCCGCGAATAAAAACGTTGCCCTGTCGATCGGCGGCTTGCGCATGTAAGACGGTGACGTCAGGATTAATCGCGGGCACGGTCGCGATCTTCTCGTTTGTGTAAGGGCAGCGTACTTCGCGCACTTCCGAGTTAACGCCGGGAAGATCGGTTCCGACGTAGCCGCGTAACATTCCAAATGGCATCCGAGCCGCGCCTGCGATGTAAGCCGCCGCCATTCCCGCATGCGAATGTTCGTGAATCTCCAGCGATCGCGGCCAATCATTTTCGACCGCATCGCGCAGCCGATGCAGCGAGCCGACGCCGGGATTGCCACCCCAGGAAAACGTCAGTGCACGCGCACAACCAACACCAATCAATTGATCGTAAATCAAGTCCGGCGTCATCCGGATCAGATGCAGATCGCGTTTTTTTTGGCGCAGAATTTCGTGCCCGGCTGCGAACGGAATCAGATGGGTAAAACCCTCTAGCGCCACGCTCTGACCATCATGGATATATTGATCGATGATTTCTTGTAAGCTGCCGAGCTGCATCGCCTATTCCACTTTCGTCTGCGATTGTTCGCGCAGGTATTGCGCCAGATAATAAAACGAGGCGATCCCTTTGCCCGACGAACCCGACCCTTTCCAGCCACCGAACGGTTGATAGCCCGGCCACGCACCAGTGGTGGCACCTTGGGGACGATTCACATAGGTGACTCCGGCCTCAATGTTGTCGAAAAAGTAGGCTGCATCGTCATCGTTGCCGTAGAGACCGGCGGTTAGTCCGAAACGTGAATCGTTCGCCAGCCGGATCGCTTCAGCGCGGTCGCGTACGCGACAAACCATCGTGATCGGGACGAACATTTCCTCTTTGAACAGCGGATGCGTGGCCGGCGCTTCAGCCAGCGTCGGCGCCACAAAATAGCCGTGCGTCAGTTCACCTTCGGCCAGACGCTTGCCGCCGGACAAAATTCGCCCGCCGTTTTCGGTAAGTTCTTTACTGTAACGCTCGTAGTTTTTCAGCGCGCTGGCTGTGGTCACCGGCCCGAGCCAATTTTCCTTTCGCGAAGGATCGCCAATCGTAATCGCGTTGATTTTTTCCTGGAGCTTCTTGATCAACGGATCCGCGACTTTGTCATCAACGTAGATTCGCGACACCGCCGAACATTTCTGTCCGCTCAATCCAAACGCGGAACGCACAATCCCGTCTGCCGCGCGATCGAGATCTGCGTTCGCAGTCACAATGCAAGCGTTCTTGCCGCCCATTTCGGCGATGCACGGTCGCGGATATACGCCATTGGCCATGGTGCGGTAGATATGCATGCCGACGTCAACCGATCCGGTGAAGGTAATTCCGGCGGTATTGGGATGGTTTAGCAATGCCTCACCAACTACGCTGCCGCCACCATTGAGATAATTGAAGACTCCGCGCGGAAGGCCGGCATCGCGGATACAGTCTGCGAGCAAACGTCCGGACCACGGCGTATCAGTCGCAGTTTTCAACACGACTGTGTTTCCTGTAATTAAAGCCGCCGCCACCGGCCCGCCGGCAAGTGCAAACGGAAAGTTATACGGTGCGATGACCACCCAGACACCGTAAGGCTTCATCACGCTGCGATTGTGCGAACGGAAATCCGGAAGCGGATCATCGGGCAAAGGATTATCGAATCCGTTGTGTCCGGCATAATCATCCGCGTAAAGATTGAAAAAGTCCGCTGTCTCCTGCACTTCTCCCAGCGCTTCCATTCGGTTCTTTCCAACTTCCAACGACATCGCTGCGCCGATGTCGTAAACGCGTTCTTCGATGAGCGCAGCAACGCGTTTGAGCGACCGGACGCGCTCTTCCATCGGTGTCGCGCGCCATCCTGAAAGGGCAGCTTGAGCCGCGGCCATGGCATCGTTTACATCATCAACAGTCGCGAGCGAGAAGTGCCCCAGGACGCGGCGCTGATCGATTGGGCTGCGTCGAGTGTCGTGCTTCGCGGTGACGCGGTCCTCGCCATTAATGTAGAGAGGATGGGTCGCGCCTAACGAGCGATTGAGTTCAGCGAGTGCAGCGTCAAAACGCGTATGCATCTCCGCCGGCGGATTAAACATGGTTGCGTAAGTCAGTTTGAAATTCATGCAGCCTCCATTTCGCTTAACAGGCGATCGAGCAAAGCCAAGGCATCGCTCAATTCGCGTTCTTCAATTACCAGCGGCGGTGCTAGAATTATCAGGTTTCCGCGGACAGCAAAAGACACACCGAGACCGCGTGCTTTTCGCACGAGCGTTGTTAGTTGTGGAGGCGTTTGCGGCCAAGGTGCCAGCGCCGCGCGACTGGTTTGATCGCTGACTAGTTCAACAATCGCAAACAAACCTTGCCCGCCACGAACATCACCAATTAACCGATGCTTTTGCTGAAGGCGTTTTAATTCAAGGAACATCTCGCCACCCAAGCGGCGTGAGCGCTCGATCAATTTTTCATTTTCATAAGCGCGAACCGCCGCCAATCCGGCAGCGCAAGCAAGGGGATGACCGCAGTAAGTTAAGCCAGTGAAGAGCATCAGCGTTTCTAAACGCCGGGCGACATTTTCGTTCATCACCACAGCGCCGAGAGGCAAATGCGCGCCAGTCAGTCCTTTCGCTAATGTCATCAGATCTGGCTTGCCGGCCTCACCGTATCGCTGCCAGGCGAACCATTCGCCACAGCGACCAAACGCGCTCATGACTTCATCGGCGATCAGGCATACATCGCGCGAACGCGTCACCTCGCGCAAGCCAGGCCAGTAGTTATCCGGTGCCACGATGCCATTAGTTCCGGCATTCGGCTCCATCAAGACAGCGGCCACGGATTGTGCACCCTTGCGGTCGATTTCGCCAGTCACGGCGTCAACTGCAAGACGGCCACAATCCATTTCGCTGCTGCTACCAAATGGGCAACGATAAGCGTAAGGCGGTGGAACATGCGCTACGGCGAACTGCTCCGGATCAATTTGGTGACTCGTGCGCGCATCTCCGGACAAGGCCATACAGGCATAAGTGGTCCCGTGATATGAGCGATCTCGAGTGATAACCCACCCTTGCTTCAGCCCGCGGGTCAACCGCGCAAATTTGACGGCGTGTTCGTTGGCATCTGCACCGGCCAACGTAAAAAAAACCCGGCCTCGCTCAAAACCCGCCTTCTCCAACAAGACCTTTGCAAGTTCTGCCCGTGGCTCCGCGCCCCAAGCGGAAGTAACGAAACATGAACGCTCAGCTTGCTCACAAATCGCTTTCACTACAGCAGGGTGTTGATGACCGAGATTGCTGCATTCGGACAGACTGCTCATGTCCAAATAATCATGACCGTCCGCATCCCAGAAATGGGCGCCACGTCCGCCGACAATGGTGGGGGCCTGCCATTGAGCCGGCACACACCAACTGTGCAAAACGGTATCGCGCTCGCTCACCATCGACAAAACCTTTCACGAGTCGCTGGGTGGGCGTTCGATAATCGAACATTAATTCGCATTGCGCACTCCATCAAAACCCGTTAACCTGCCGCTGTCAATCAATTCGTTTAGGGCTCTTTTATGATGTTGCGTCCGTCGTTCACCAATAGTCCCGATTACATTCAATCGCTGGACCGTGGGCTGCAGGTATTGCGCGCGTTCAACCGCGAACGGCCCCGGTGTACCCTGTCCGAAATCGCCATGCAGATCGGTTTGTCGCGCGCGGTCGCCCGGCGCAGTTTGTTAACCCTGCAACACCTCGGCTATGTGGCCGCACAAGGCAGGCAGTTTTTTCTGACACCGCGCGTGCTCGAGCTCGGCTATAGCTATCTTTCTTCTCTGGACCTGACTGACTTGGCGCACGAGCCGATGGAAAAGTTGTCGCAGCGGGTCGGCGAATCGTGCTCGATGGCTGTGCTCGATGGCAGCGAGATCGTTTATGTAGCGCGCGTGGCGGTTCGTCGCCTGATGAGTGTCGCGCTCGGCGTAGGCGCGCGATTGCCGGCATTCGCCGCCTCGATGGGGCGGGTATTGTTAGCGGACAAATCGGACGACGAGCTCACCGCCTGGTTACGCGAAAATACGTTTCGCTCGATTACCGCGCACACGGTCTACAAGACACGAGCGCTTCAAGCAGAGATCCTCAAGGTGCGCCGTCAAGGCTACGCGTTCGTCTCGCAGGAGCTGGAGCTGGGACTGTGCTCGATTGCGGTGCCGGTTCGTTCCGCTACAGGACAAGCGGTATATGGTCTCAACGTCAGCATGCGTTACAGCGACGATGTGCAGGCGTTGGCGCGGAAAAAAATGTTGCCTGCTTTGCATTGCGCGCGCGAGGCGATTGAAAGCGCTGTGGCACGAGATGGTTGGCGGCCATTGACGGTTTCCAGGAGCGCATATGGCTGACGTTTTCATTGCGGCAGCGACTCGAACACCGTTCGGTCGATATGGCGGTCGGCTGGCCGCATTGCGCTGCGACGATCTGGCGGCGGCGCCAATCACCTCATTGATGGCGCGCTATCCTACTGTGGACTGGGGCATGGTGGACGAAGTCGTGCTCGGTTGCGCCAATCAGGCTGGCGAAGACAACCGCAATGTTGCGCGCATGGCCACGTTGCTGTCCGGTCTGCCGGAAACAGTGCCGGCGGTGACGGTTAATCGACTGTGCGCTTCTGGTCTGGAAGCAATTGGTCAAGCCGCTCGCGCGATCGCCGGTGGCGACGCGGAGTTTGTGATTGCTGGGGGCGTCGAAAGTATGTCTCGCGCGCCGTTCGTC
>DASSFL010000310.1:0-2717 GCA_035694525.1 Candidatus Udaeobacter sp.
GCTCTTTTCGGAAGCGCGCTCGGCAACCTTGGCAACATGGCGAACGATTGGAATTACCGGCCGATCCTTTTGCTGATCATCTTCGCCGTCGAGCTCAATGACATCTTCGCTTACATTTGCGGCCACTGGTTTGGCCATCGAAAATTCCTGCCCAACACCAGCCCGAACAAAACAGTAGGCGGCGCACTCGGAGCAATCGTGTTAACTACACCGCTCTTTGCGCTTGGCGCGCATTTCATTTGGCACAACACAGCGCTCGACATGCCTGTTCGCTTGTTGGGGCTCGGCATCATCGTGAGCATCGTGGGGCAATTCGGCGACCTGATGCTTTCCTCAATCAAACGTGACCTGGGTATCAAGGACACCTCAAAACTCATTCCTGGTCATGGCGGTATTCTCGACCGGTTCGATAGTCTGATCCTTGTTGCGCCTGCCGTGTTTCATTACGTCAATTATTTTGTCGGCTTTGGTGTCGGCCAGCAGCAACAAATCTTTACCGGCTGAAAAAATCTGATGGAACCCTGGAACCTGCAACCTGCGCACGACACGGGCCTGACTCCCAGCGAACGGTTCCGCAGCGTTCGCCGCGAAAAAGGACTTCTCGAAAGCTTCGCGCATCATGCTTGTTTTTCACTAATTCGAAGTTACTTCGCGGTCGCGCATCGGCTTACAATTATCGACAGGGAGAAACTGCCGGTGCACGGGCCGTTTGTGCTCGCCGCGAATCATTGCAGTCACCTCGACGCACTGGCTCTTGGTGCGGCGCTCACTCCCCGCCATCGCGAACGTGCCTTTCCCATCGCCGCGGGCGACGTCTTCTTTCAAACGAGAGTGACGAGCACATTTTCGGCAATCATGCTTAACGCCTTGCCGATGTGGCGGAAGAACTGCGGCCCGCACGCGCTTGCCGATCTGCGCCGGAAATTACAGGAAGAACGAGCGATCTTCATCATCTTTCCAGAAGGCGGACGCAGTCGCAATGGATCGATGATGCCTTTCAAGCACGGCCTTGGGATGTTGGTCGCGGAAACCAATGTGCCGGTCGTACCGTGCGGTCTTGTTGGAACTTTTGAAGCTCTGCCGCCAGAGCGCAACATTCCGCGACCCGTTGCGATCACGTTGGCTATCGGGGATCCGCTCCAGTTTCCATCCACCGCCAACGATCGGACGGGCTGGTCAGAGGTCGCGGCCAGTGTCGAATCCCGTGTTCGCGACTTAACTGGTCAGTCCCGCGCTGCGTAGTCAGCCAGCTTCTGTTCCAAATGTGGCGGTACGTGGGCGACAATCACGGCGTCGCTGCCTTCGTAGCGCAACTCCAGCACGTGACCAACACGATGGATCTCCGCGATTAACGCAGATTCATTCGATGGAATTCGAAAACGAGAGCGCAACCGCCACGAGCTGAGCGCGTCTTCCAGAGCCTGGACCAATTTGTTAACGCCTTCTCCTGTTCGCGCAGAGATCGCGACGCTCCCGGGAAAGCGTTTCAAGTATGAATCCGCCAGCTCGCGGTTCGGCAAGTTATCGATCTTGTTGAACACGATCAGCGTTTGCTTGCCGTAGGCGTCCAGTTCCTTGACCACGGCATCAACCGCTTCCATCTGCTCGTCCACGCGGGGATGGCTAAGATCGACAATATGAATGAGCAGATCGGCTTCGCTCACTTCTTCGAGAGTGGCCTTGAACGATTCGATCAACGTGTGAGGAAGTTTTCGTAAGAATCCCACCGTGTCGGTGAGAAGGACCCGCTGTTTGTTAGGTAAAACAAAACTGCGCGTGGTGGGATCGAGCGTGGCAAAAAGTTTGTTTTCGGCAACCACGTCCGCGCCGGTGAGCAGGTTCAGCAGCGTGGATTTGCCAGCGTTCGTATAACCTACCACCGCGGCAACAGGCCATTGATGGCGTTTGCGACCTTCACGCTGTATCGCACGTGTTTTGCGCACCGCCTCCAACTCTCGCTCGAGCCGCGCAATTCGCTCCTGGACGCGGCGGCGATCAACTTCCAATTGTGTCTCACCCGGCCCCCGTGTGCCGATCCCGCCAGTCTGTCGCGACAAGTGATGCCACATCCGGGTGAGTCGCGGTAAAAGATACTGCAGTTGAGCCAGCTCAATTTGCAATCGACCTTCCCGGCTGCGGGCGCGCTGCGCAAAGATATCGAGAATCAACTGCGTTCGATCGAGAACTTTGCGCGCAAACAAATTTTCCAAGTTGCGACCCTGCGCAGGCGAAAGTTCATCGTTAAAAATGACCGACGTCACCTGTTGATTCTGACACGAATCTTTGATCGATTCCGCCTTACCGCGACCGATGTAGTACGGCGCAGTCGGTTTGGGCAACTTTTGCGTAACTGTATCGACCACTTTGGCGCCCGCTGAACTCGCCAGTTCGCGCAGTTCTTCGAGCGAATCCCGCAAATCCCATTTCGAGACTCCTTCCTTTTCCAGGCCAATCAGGAGCGCGCGCTCCTGGGTTCTCATCGGGCGCGTTTCAATCATTCCTTGCGCGATCCCTGGAAACCTTTCTGCGCTCCGAAAGCATTCGGAGAAGGACCCAATTCACAGCTTCGTTGTGACTAAGAAGCGACAAGTTCAGCGGTGAAAAATTAGTTTGTCGCCGAAACCAGGTCAACTGTCTTTTGGCGTATCGGCGGGTTCCCTGCTGAATCGCGGCGATACATTGCGAGATCGACATTTTGCCATCGAGCAATTCATGAA
>DASSFL010000311.1:0-9124 GCA_035694525.1 Candidatus Udaeobacter sp.
TCGAAAAATGCCGTTTTCATTTGCACAACGTCGACATCGAAATTATTCTCTAAATGCGGGGTGGAGCAGCCTGGTAGCTCGTCAGGCTCATAACCTGAAGGCCGCGGGTTCAAATCCCGCCCCCGCAACCAACTTTTTAAAAGCGAACGGTTCTCGTGTTCGGCCGCTGATTTCAGCGGCAATTTTTGTGTGCAAGGTAGCGCTTGCCACCGGCGATGGCACAGGGCAAAATTCACGCTCCGCAACTGCGGAGAAGAAAAATCCAGCGTAGCTCAGTGGTAGAGCGGTCGGCTGTTAACCGATTGGTCGTAGGTTCGAATCCTACCGCTGGAGCCAATTCTACCCGACTTGAATGGAAGCGATACATACGGCTACAGATGAAGCATCAAGCGAATAAGTAGAACACATTTCCAACAGAAGAGTCGTAACCGTCCAAATCGAATTGCTGTCTTTATCACGGGTAACTAATGGGCATTCGCGCGCTGCTTAGCCAAATCTACGCCAGCAAATTTCTCCGGCATGCACTGCTTGCGTTTCTAATCGTTGCACTTTTCCTCGGTGGCATTCAGCTACGCCGATGGATCGGGGAAAGCACAAGACACGTGCGTTATCAGCACGACATCGTCAACGCTTTTTATTGGGGCAGCGAAACCATGAAAGAGGCGCGTCGGCTATCGCCCGACGAAGCTTCTGCTAATTCATTGACGGGATTCGGCCGCGGTTATCTGGCGCTCTACGACCGGGTGAAGCATAAGGCGTACAACAAGGATTATGGTCTCGACTATCCGCCGCTGCGACTGCTGGTCATGGCAATCTGGGCAAAGCAAGTGCGCAACCAATTCCCCGGCGTCGACGACGGGCACCCCAAGCTGGTGAACCCATTATTGAAAATCAATCTCTTATGCGAACTGCTCTCCGCAGTGGCGATCTTCCTTCTGGTTCGCTTGTGTCTCGAACGGCAGCCAAGCGCAACGCAGTCGGACTCGCTTCGTAGCTTGGCGCTCAAACATCGCGCTTCGATTTTCGGCCTCGCTGCTGCGAGCGCGGCGTGGCTCGAGCCGTCCATGATTCTTGACGCGCATGGATGGCCGCAATGGGACGTATGGATCCTGCCGCTTTATCTGTTCGCTGCGTTCGCAGCGCTGAAAAATCGCTGGTTCGTATGTGGTTGTCTGCTGGCCACAGGCGCAATGTTTAAAGGCCAACTGTTATTTGTGGCGCCGTTTTTTGTGCTCTGGCCATTGTGGCAAAAAAGATGGAACCGCGCGCTGCGTGTGCTTGCAGGGTTCATTGCCACGGCGGCCCTGATCGCATCGCCGTGGCTACTACATACGCCGGCTGCCTGGTTCGCGCTTCTTGCTGTCACCGGCTTTACCTCGTTGTTGTTTCTGCAACGCGAATTGCCACACCGATACACGTGGATCAGCGGAATAGCCGGATGCGCCGCATTTGTGATTGGCGCCTTCATGGGTGGAAGCTTCGCGTGGCTGCAGGTCGGTTTTCTGTATGGCAGCGAGCATTACCCCTACCTTGTCATCAGTTCGTGCTACAACCTTCCGTCACTTCTCTCCAAGCTTGGCTGGTCATTGAAGGATCCGTTCTGGTCGGTTCAACTTGGATCTCGCGATTTCCGTCTCACGCTGCAGTGGACCCTGAGGCTGCTCTACCTCGGCGCACTCGCAGTGTGCGCATACGGCGCCGCGCGACAGGCCCGTGATCGCGACCCTCGCGTCCTGATTGCCATCACCGCTCCGTGGCTGCTGATGTTTGCGCTGCTGGGGCAAATGCATGAGCGCTACCTGGTGTGGGGCGCGGTGGTTAGCGCTGTCGCCCTGGGAGTCAGTCTCAGATTGAGCATCATTCATTTCATCATCTCCGCGGCAAGCACAGCAATGATCGTGAACGTGATGCTGATCGATAAGAAACTTGAAGCAACGCTCTGGGCGATTGATCTCCTCAAGCAAATCCGATCGTGCGCATCCGGCGTAGTACTCGCATGCGTGGCCGTTTATCTGTGGAACACCTTGCCGATGCCGGCTCTCCAACGTCGAGCGGCTCGCTCAGCAAGGGCGCCTTCGATCTCGCTGGGACCGGAGCCTGAGGAAGCCTGAGGTGCGCCTGGGTAAATCCGATTTTAGGTTCGGTTATACTGCGAAGACGATCTATTGCCGTGCCAGCCGACGAAACAGAAGCCAACCAAGTACGATGAATAGAACATTCGGAAACCAGACCAGCAGTTCCGGGTGGGCGTGCGGATTTCCACGCAGGGTATCGCCGATGATAACAAAGAGAAAATAGGTCGTAGCGACGATCAAACCCATGGCGAAGCCGATTGAGGTCTCCCGACGGTGCGCCGTCACGCCAAGCGGCACGCCGATAATAGCGAACGCGACGCACGCAAACGGAAATGAAAACCGTTTATTGATTTCGGTGCGGCTGGCGCTGCGCTCGCGTTTGTCCTCGCTTTTCAGTTGTTCCAGCAATTGTTCGATCGACAACGCAGACCGGCTCGGTCGTTTTTTCTCTTTCTCGTACAGTTCGTCGAGACTGATGGGCAGCGTCCCTTCCACCATATTGATTCCGTCGCGTATCTTTCGCAGGTTGGCAGGATCCTTGGCGTCGCGCTCCTGATAACGCGCCTGGTAGAGGTGCATGAGAATCTGCTTGTTCGCCAAATCGGCCTCGAGCATGCCGGTTCGCGCGTAAGTCACCTTCACGGGCAGCGAGTTCTGGTTCAGTTCGAACACGGTGATGTTCTCGAGTTTGTTACCCTCCTTTTTCCCAACGTAAATTTTGCGCCCGGGAAACTGATCGATCACCTGATCGCTGCCAAAGAGTGCCATCGGATTGCGAGTGGCGAGATCGAAAATGGTGCTCCGCAATTTTTCCTGCGCTGCCGGCGCGACCTGCACATTAAGCCAGAGACAAATCACGGTGCAGATGAGCGCGACTCCCCAAAGCGAAACGCACACGCGGGGAACGCTCACACCATTAGCGCGCAACGCGATCAATTCGTTGTCCGCGGAGAGCCGTCCGAACACGAGCAGAATAGCGGTCAGCAATCCCCAGGGAATCGTGAAGATGAGTGAGAACGGCAGCACGTAGGCGATGAAAGTGATCAGGTATTCCATCGGCACGTCGTGATTCACCAGTAAAGGAAGGAGCTTGCGGAAAATATTTCCCACCACGAGCACAAGGCTCAGCACGGCGATGGCGAACAACACGTTCACGATCAGCTCGCGACTGACAAATCGATCGATCAACTTCATCTTCTGGCGCACACGTTAGCACAAATTGCTGCGGCCGCCGCCGCGCCATGCCGTGCCAAATCTGGACAATTTGCTAACATCAACAGACGATGAATGCCGCGATGTACGAAGAAAAAGGAGGCCTCGGCGTCTTGCGAACTCGCTGGCGCAACTTCATAAGTCCGTTCTCAGTCCACCCGCCTTCGCGATGTTCCGGCACGGCAGGCCGGGCCACGGGCACAGGATTTGTCGCTTTATTAGCGATCATCTCGTTTTGCATAATAAGTTGCGCAACCGTTTCGCATCATGAATTTTCCGAACCCGTCGCAGGATGGCAGACCAAAAGCGGTCAGCTTATGTATCGCGCGCCAAACACGACGCTCATTGGCGAGGTGCTTGTCCGCTTTTCTAAAACCGGCGCCTTCGAATTAACGGTTTCGAAAGGCCCCGGAATTACGCTGCTTTCGCTCCGCCAGGATGCGACCTTCGCTGAAGTCAAAGGAGGACTGGCCGGCCACGGATGGTCGGGCCGTATAGACCAGGCCCCGTCGCAGCTGCGTGGCTGGCTTGGGTTACGAGATCAATTCATTCAGAAGCCGAACCGGAAGACCATGCGATACGCCGCCGGCAACGAGACATTCGTGTTCCGGTTTTGAAAGCGCCGAATCAGAATTGAGGGCGGAGCTCTGCGACGTCTCAACCGGCGGGCTCGCGGAGCTCGCCCCTCCATTTACGCTATTAAACGATGGCCGGGATCACCCATCCTGGTTACAGCATTGGCATCCTAGCGCCGATTCGTGTTCAATGATCGCTCGTTCATGCGCATCAGTGATTTCATCGCCCGAACTGTAACCCAGCGCCGCGCGCTGGTGTGGTGTGGCGTTGCGGCGTTGACCGCCGCTTGCATCGCGATTCTCGTTAGCTCGCTTCAGCTTGATTCTGAAATCTTCAACGTTTTGCCCGGTAAGTTTTCGTCGGTGCAAGGTCTCAAGATTTACGATCGCGATTTTGAGCAAACACGGGAGCTGACGTTCGCGCTCCAATGCCAGCCGAACGACGTAGATAAACTGGAGGAGTTCGCGCCGGTGTTCGCCGAAAGATTACGGCAACAGGCGTGGTGCACACGCGTGCTCGCCGGTTCGCCAATGTCCACGCCTGATGGAATCCGGGATCTTCAATCAATTGCGGTTCCCTTGCTTCTCAATCTGGAGCCAAACGCCTTCCGCGAGACCATGTCCGTGCTGCAACCAGAGAGAATTCGCGATCGGCTTCATCGCTTGCGCCAACAGATCGAAGCGGGATCGCCGCGCCCCGAGTTCGAGCTTTCGTTCGATCCCCTGGGTCTGATCGCGCCTGCGTTGAAGCCTTTTGCGGAAAGCACGATCATTGAGCAGGAGCAACCGCTCACGTCGCCAGATCGCACGATGCGAGTTTTCCTGCTGGAAACGAACCAGCAGTCCACCAGCGCCTTTGAATGCCAGCGTTTGATGCGCGAAGTAAACAAGTTTCGTGCAATCGCCGCCGAGGGATGGAATGGCGGTCCGTTGCAAGTCCTCGTGACCGGGCGCTCGGCCTTTGCATCGGAAATTTCGCTGAGCATGCGCTACGACGTCGTGGTAACGTTGCTTGGCTCGGTGCTGCTGGTAGGCACGATCTTCTTTGTTGGTTTTCGCCGTTGGCTTCCGCTACTGGGAATGGCACTCTGCCTTCTCCTCTCCTGCCTGGTTGCTCTAACTCTGGGGCAACTTTTTTTCGGGCGACTCAGCATGATCAGCGTTGGTTTTTGCGCGATTCTCGTCGGCCTTGGAGTCGACTTCGCGATTCTTATTATCGGGCGTTACCATCAGGCGCGCTCCGATGGAGAACCGCATCCGAAAGCAATCGCAACATCGATAGCAAAACTTGGACGCGCGGTTTTCTTCGGTGCGCTCACCACGGCCGTCGGTTTTCTTGCCCTGGTTCTGAGTGGCTCCATGGCCTTCTCGGAGTTGGGCGTGCTAATTGCCATCGGCATTTTCGTCGCCGGACTGTTTATGTGTTCGATTTTGTTTTTGTTTGTTCGGGAACGACAGGCGGCAATTCCTCATGATTGGCTTTTCGAAAGCGTAAGAAAGTATGTGCACTGGACCGTGCGAAAGCCCATGCCCATGCTGATTTTCTCAGGTGTTGTCTTGCTGGTCCTGACCGCGATCGGTTTTTCGCCCATTCCGCCGATTCACTTCGAAGCAAGCGCACGTTCGCTGCAGCCGAAGAACATTAGCGCAAGCCAGGCGCTCGAGAAAATCATGCACACAATGCCGGTGCGTTGGGAGCCCGTGTTGGCAATTGTGCGCGCGGCGAATCCGCAGGAACTGCACGACTACTGGCAGAAAATTGTCGCCCATTGGCGCGAGCTCCAGGCGGCCGGAAAGATCAAGGGCTTCTCCACTCCTGCTGCGCTTTGCCTTTCCCCAGATTGGATGGAAACAAATCGGCGACAGTTAAGCACGATCAATTTCCCGGCGGCACGCGAGACATTGGAACAAACTCTGGACGCCGAAGGTTTCAGTCGGGATTCGTTCGCGCCAGCGTTCACCCTGCTTGATGACTTGCAACGTCTTACCAATCCCAACGTACCTCTGCCAAACTGGCGCGACCAACTCCCCAAATCATCCAGCTGGTGGTTCCTGGTTGATCGCTACTTTGGCAACGATCCGACGTTGACCACCGGATTCGTTACAACCACCGAACCGGTCCTGGCTCACGCCCAAAGCAAAGACCTGGAACGCGACCTGCCAGTAGCCGGGGTTCCCATGATTCTCTCAGGATGGAGTTATGCGCTGGCTGACCTGCTGCCGTGGTCGCGTCACCAACTGCTGATCATTAGTGCGTTAATGGCGATCTTCGACATTTCGCTTCTTGCCGTTTTGTATCGGAATTTTCGTTTGTGGATGATCCAGGTCGTCACACTGGCCTTCGGAATTGGAGCAATGATTGCCTCAATGAAGCTGTTGCAGATCAATTTGAATCTTCTCAATGTGCTCTCGTTCCGTCTTGTTCTGGCAATAGGCGTGGACTACGGGATATATGTTGTATTGGTGTGGCAAAAGACGCGCGAGATTGAGCATGATGTTGCCGGCGTGTTAAAGCCCGTCCTGCTCGCTGGCTTGACCGCGGTGAGCGGGTTTGGGTCGCTAGCCCTTGCACAAAACCCAGCGCTCACAGGTCTGGGCATCGCATGTGCCATTGGGATCTTCTGGAGTCTGATCGCCACGATCTTCTTCGCTCTCCCGGCAATTGCTGCCACTCGGCCAAAAACTTGACAGGCGAGTCGCGCGGACCCTCATCCCCTCGCAAATACTTTCGGACTGGTGAAACGCTGCTAAACTGATTGACAAAATGCGCCTCCGCGGGTTGCTGTGGTTTAACGCAGTGTTTTCCATCATGCCTGTTGCGCTTTTGGCGGGCGCCGTCGTCGAAGGACGCGTAGAACTACCAAAATCGCATTCGGCGCCTGTTCAGGCCAAGAGATACGAAATCGTCACTAAAGGCGGCGTACTTTCCACGCAACCGCCGCTTGCGGTGGTTTACCTCGACGGTGCTTTCCCGCGTCCAGCTTCGGTCCCGACGAAAGAAGTCACGCAAAAGGGTTTGACGTTCATTCCAGCGCTTCTCCCGATACGAGTTGGGACCAGGGTTGAATTCCCGAATCTTGACGACACTTATCACAACATCTTTTCCTACTCGCCTGCCAAGCGGTTCGACCTTGGTCGTTATCGCGCGGAGGAGCGCCCTATCCCGGCAGAAGTTTTCGATAAGCCGGGCCTGGTCACACTGCGGTGCGACGTTCACGAACACATGCGCGGATTGATCCTGGTATTGAATACTTCCTATTTTGTGATGACAGATACAGACGGGCACTTTCGATTAAGCGGACTTCCTGCGGGTCGTTACACACTTAAAGCCTGGATCGACAGCAGGACCACGCGCGAGAAACCGGTAGAGCTGAAAGACGGCCAGACACTGCACGTTGATTTCCCATGAGATCAGCGGTCCAATCGAGAGACGAAGGTGTAGCAAGCTTTCGAACTCGGTTGTTCACCGCGATAATGGTTATCGTAGTAACGCTGACTGCACTTGGTTTTTACCTGGCGCAACGCAAGGTTACCGCCGACGCGGAACGAAATTTGCAGGAGAACTTCCAGGCCGAGATTTCCTCGCTGCACAAGGTCGAAGAATTACGCCATGCAGCCCTGGCGGAGCGCTGCAACATCCTTGCTGCCAAGCCACGGATCCATGCGGCTATTGAAGATAACGCAATCGACCTGCTGTATCCCAGCGCGAAGGACGAGCTGCGCGATCTGATGGAAGGCGACGAACCGCCGCCGGAACAGGCCGCAAGATCGCTGCACGCGAGATTTTATCGGTTTCTCGACAGCACAGGCGCGGTCATTAAGCCGCCAAATACCTACGACGTGGGTGAATTGGATCCGAAAACGGAAGCGCAACTGGCCTTGAGCAGATTGCCGGACACGCAACAAATCGGTTACATCCGGGAAAGTACCGGGAGCGACAGCGGAACCATCGACGAAGTAATAGCTGTGCCGATCGTCTCGAGCTACACGGGCGACGTTATCTCCGCGCTCGTCATCGGGTTCAAACCGCTTGAGCTTGAAGAGAAAAACGCTGAGGTGGGAATGAGAAGTGGCTTCTGGGTTAATGGCCATCTGCATTTGCCCTCGCTCCCGAAATCTGCGCAAGCATCGCTCAGCGAAAAGATAGCCAGTTCGGTCGCGAATTCTGATCGCGAGCAAGACAACTTTCGCGTCACTGTTCATGGCGCGCCCCAGCTCTTATTTTACAAACGGCTTAATCCTGGGTCGCTGTTTCCAGCGGCTTACGAAATTTGCGTTTATCCCCTCGCCTATTCCATGGCTCAACTGCATCGTCTCCGTTGGCAAATTGGCGGCGCAGGCGCGTTGCTTTTATTAGGCGGTTTCATCGCAAGCCATGTGGTAGCACTTAGGTTTTCGGCACCCGTGAAAAAACTCGCGCTGGATTCGGAGGAGAATCGCGCGCAACGAAAACGCGCCGAAGCAGCACTTGCTTCGACCACGCAGGAATTGGAAAGATCGACACGATATTCTGCCGATGCGTCTCACCAGTTGAAAAGCCCGGTCACCGTCCTTCGCGTTGGCCTGGAAACTTTGCTGACGCACGAAGGCTTCAAGCAGGAAGTTTACGAAGAGTTATCCGCCCTGCTCCACCAAACGCATCGTTTGACCGGCGTGATCGACGATCTGCTTCTTTTGTCGCGCATGGATGCTGGACATCTTCAAATTGCCTCCACACCTGTGAATCTTAGTCAGCTCGTCGATGAGTGGCTCGATGATCTTAGCGCGCTTCCCGATTCGCCTGACGTGAAAATCGAGAAGGAATTTGCCGCCGGTTTATTTGTGGCCGGAGAAAAACGGTATACCTCCCTCATTGTGCAGAATCTCCTAGAGAACGCACGAAAGTACAACCGGCCCGGTGGGCTAATTCGAGTGAGCGCATCACGCGCTGGTGGGACCAGAAATGTTGTGCTTAGCGTTGGGAACACGGGCCGCACAATTCCGCCCGGTGAAAATATCTTCGAGCGTTTTCATCACCGCTCGACTCCCTTAGCCGCGTCGGGTCACGGGATCGGTTTAAATTTGGCGCGCGAGCTCGCCAGACTGCACGGGGGCGATTTGTGCCTGGTTCGCTCGGAAAACGATTGGACTGAATTTGAAGCGCGCTTTCCTGGTGCGGACGGTGTTAATGCTGTTGCATGAAGCTGCGCGCCCTCAGCTTGTGCGTCTTTGCCTGCACAGCCTGCGCCTTTGACATCGATGATTTTTTCGACCAGGTCGACA
>DASSFL010000312.1:0-5486 GCA_035694525.1 Candidatus Udaeobacter sp.
CCGGGCAAACCGCAGAAGTTCTTTGCCATGGCTGGCTGAAGACAGGCGACATCGGCCGGTTTGACGAGGATGGATTCCTCTACATCGAAGGGCGGCTGTCGCGGTTTTCAAAGATCGGCGGCGAAATGGTGCCGCACGAGACAATCGAGAGCAAAATTGTCGATCTCCTGGGGTTGTCCGGAAGAGACGAACGCCCGCTGGCCGTCATGGGTGTGCAGGACGAGGCAAAAGGCGAAGCGCTAGTCCTGCTTAGCGCAGTAGACATCGATCTCGCGGAGTTGCGCAGCAAGCTTCACGAAGCCGGCGTGCCAAACTTGTGGATTCCCAAACAGGTCCAGCGCGTCGAAGCAATCCCAGTCCTCGCCTCGGGCAAGCTCGATTTAAAAAAATGCCAGGGACTCGTAGCCGAAAACTAGTCGGAACCGGTGTTTGTCGCCAGGGTGGCTACAAAACTCTTGAGCAACTCATCAAAGCGGTCCGGCTGATCGAGAAAAACCGCGTGCGCAGCATCATCGACTTTTTCGAAACGCGCGTGCGGAATCTGGCTTGCAATCGTCTGCTGGCGTGCAAGCTCATCCGATTTCGCCGAAGCGACGATCAACGTTGGGCAATCGATCTTCTTCAGCGCTGACGTCCGATTCACACTGAACATGTCGGCGATAAGCATGGCGACGCCAACGTCAGGCGGCGTTTTCATCCCGGTGCTGACCAGCCGTTCAAACACGCCGTCGGTCTGCGGCTTGCTGATGATTGCTCGCATCATCCCACCCAAATATTCCTGTTGATGCGCTTGATAGACGGCGAACATCTTGAATTGCGGCGCGGTCTCCTGCGGGCGCGTAGCCATCCCGTCGGCACCATCGGAAACTGCCGCATCCACCAACACAATTCCCGCCAGATCTTTGGTGCCGTAGCGCTCGACATAGGCGGCGATGTCCTGAACGCCTTGCGACCATCCGATAAGAACAGGTCGCCGCACGCCGAGGCGCTTCAGCAACGCATGCAAATCTTGCGCGCGAATTTCTGGGGTGTTCCCCTTGGTAGTCTTCGTCGATTCGCCTTGAGAACGAGGATCGAAGGCGATGACTCGATGCGTTTTTGCGAACGTGTCGATTTGATGACGCCAAATATCCCCGCCTGTGCTCCACCCGGGAATAAAAACTAGCTCGGGCCCGGTGCCCGACTTCCCCGCTTCAATCACTCGCAAGGAAACACCGTCGCCGACTTCCACCATATGCGACCCTGTGTTCGATTGCGCGGATGCTCGAATCGAGCCGAGGCAAATGACGGCGATCAAAAGCACAATTGGTCGAGGAAACAACATCATCGTGATTCACCGAATCACGGACGAGCGAGTGGATCTTCTTCCTTAACTCGCCAGGGTGAAATTTTGCCGAAAAGATCGCGTGTCGCGCCGGCTATGTCCTCAGCTTTCGATACGCCGCTGTCGATGAGCGCACGTCCGGTGCTTGTCCAAATCTTCTTCACAACCAGCGCACCGTTTTCGCGCACGATGCGACCAAGATGCTGAACAGCCGCAGCTGTAGCGGATTTACGGATAAGTTCAGGCGAAGATTTTGAAGTCAATTCGCAGTAACGCCGCGCGATCTCTCCGACGCGGAGCGTGAGGAACGCATTCGCAGCGCCGTTGGAAACACATTTCACCAGCAGAGCCGAGATGCCGCTCAAGCCTGGAATCCCGCCCTTGAGCGCCGGCACCACAGAGACAGCAAGCGGCGCGACCATCTCTCCAAGATCAAGCGATTCCAGCCCGCTTGCGACGAAAGCTGTGCCGGCAACATTTGCATACAATCGCGCCAATTCGCGAGGCGAAGGACGCTGCACATAAATGCGGGCTATACGTCCGACCATCTGAATTTGAGTGAAGAGGACAATGAGCCCGTCCAGCCGGCCATTTTGCATCAGCGCCGTGCTAAGAAACACTGCACTTGCTGTTCTGCGGACGACCAAGTCCGCTTGAGTCGAAAGATGTCCAACGGCCTTTTCGATTTCCTCCATGGTGACGACAGGCAGATCGCGCGTGCGTGGATTTGCGGCGAGCCGGAGGCGAAGCGCCTGCAAGTAGGCGTCGTACTTCGGACCAGAGTCTTCCTCGGGCGGACCGAGAGCAGCAGGAAGTCTCGCGTATGCAATTGCATAGTACAGGGCTAACAATCCAGCAGTCAGGCAAACGGCCCAGAAAACGATTGTGCCAGCGACTGGGTGGATTCTGTCAGCCAGTGAAACCAGGCTGGCGACGCCAGCGATAATTAACGAGACCAGACAGACGGTCATCGTCATCGCGAGGACAACGATTATTCTTCTCGCACCGGAACTCTGAGTAGTGGCAGGGGCTTTCACCTCGTTCCGATTACTGTGCACCGAGCGCAGCGGGGTTCAATGGGAAGCTCAATTTCCAGTTCGCACCGCGCGCGATCGCGCGCGAAGGTGCGCCATGCAAATGTCTCAGCGCATGCCTGTCGCCTTAGGGGTTGTGACAGCGTCACTGCTGTTCGCTTACTTCGCGCGCGCCGACGAAAAGCCAATGATGAAGGCCGTGGTCGCGCATGAGTACGGCGCACCTGAAGTGCTGAAATTTGAAGACGTCCCTCGACCCGAGCCGAGTGACGATGAAGCACTGGTGCGTGTGATCGCGAGCAGTGTTAATCCGGCTGACCCGCTCACGCTCAGCGGCAAATATGCAAAGGAATTCGGGACGCATCTGCCGCTCATCCCCGGCTACGACATCGCAGGTATCGTAGAGAAGACGGGAGCAAACATCACAAAACTCAAAGTCGGCGACGCCGTTTACGGTTACCCAACTTTCGGTGGCGGTTGGGCCGACTACGTCACGGTCAAGGAAGGGGAAGTTGCTGCAAAGCCCAAGTCCCTAAACTTCGTAGAATCCGCTGCGGCGCCGATGGGCGCGTTAACTGCGTGGCAGGCGCTCGTGGACGTGGCGAAATTGCAGCCGGGACAAACCATTTTGATCCACGGCGGCTCAGGCGGTGTCGGCAGTTTTGCAATCCAGATCGCGAAAGCGCGCGGCGCGCGCGTGATCGCGACCGCGTCGACTGCAAACCAGGACCTCTTGAAGCAACTGGGCGCAGACATAGCAGTCGATTATACGAAAACCAAATTTGAAGATGTCGCCAAGGATGTTGACGCCGTGCTCGATCCCGTTGGCAAAGAAACGCTCGCACGTTCTTACGCCGTCGTGAAGAAGGGCGGCATTGTTATGTCGTTGGTTGCGCGTCCGGATCCGGTCGAGCTCGAAAAACGCGGGATTCGCGGCGCGGGCATCTCCGCCCATCCGGACGCGGAAGACCTCGCAGAGATCGCACAACTGATCGACTCCGGAAAGATCAAGCCAATCGTGACGCAGGTCCTGCCGCTGAGCGAAGCGATTACGGCCCAACAACAGGCCGCGACTCATCACACGCGCGGAAAAGTTGTGCTGCGGATCGCAGAGGAGCCGAAAAGTTGACGTTGCGCACGAACGTTTGATGGTCGTTCTCCAATGAAGAAGACCTTCCTGGCAATTTCCTCAGCTGGCCCCAATCGAGATTTCTCGAAAGGCACGCGTGAGCAGTCTTTTTGGGACGAGCACGCGAAGTTCATCGACAAGCTCGTTGATGACGGTTCTATTTTAATGGGCGGTCCTTTGGTCGATGAAGGCGGCTCCCTATTGATCTTCAACGCCGAGGATGAAAACAAAGTGCGAGAGAAATTGAAGAATGATCCGTGGACTGAGCACGGCATTCTGAAATTGGAAAGCGTAAAGCGCTGGGAAATCTTTATTGATCAGAGGAAGTAAGATTTGATTTGTGCTCGGAGGGCAGACCTTCGTGCCGTCCGTGTCCGATTGCTTGTTCTTGCTCTTCGCAATACACTTTGGGCATGACCGCTAACGAAATCATTGAGGAGATAAAACTTCTCGGTCCGAAAGAACAGTTGGGCGTGATCCGTTTTGCTTATCAACTGGATAGCGAACGGAGGCTTACCGGCAAAGAATTGGCCGAACTCGCCGAGCGAATGGTGCAAGCCACGGATCCGGCCGAAGAAGCGATCATTCGCGAAGCGATGATTCGCGGCTTCTATAGCGCGACTGCCGGACGGACCGGATCAGGAGCGAGAAACAAGCGCGCTATCGGGAAAAGAAATAGGAACAAGCGTTCCGCGAAGCGAGTGTAGAGGCGGAGTGTCAGCGCGGATTGATGCTCGGGAGAAATTTGTTAGGAGCTCTGCGTAGAGGCAAAGATGCCAGTCCGGCTCGGACCTACAACGCGCCGTGGCGGACCTTCTCGTCGACCGCGAGGTAATCGTTCCGCGGTGGACTAAAGGTATCGAGCACCCGCGTTGGCAACAACGTTTCCACGCCATGCGGAACATTGCTGGCAAGATAAAAAGAGTCGCCCGTTGAAAGCTCGTGCGGCATGCCATCCACGATGAGTCGCATCTGACCCTCGAGAATGTGAACGATCTGCTCCTGCGGATGCGAATGCGCAGGCATGGTGCTACCCGCGGCCAGTGTGGCGATCATCTGATACATGTTTTTACCGTGAGCGACGGTCCGGCGCGTGATGCCGGGGCAAATTTCAATTGTAGGATTTTCGCGTTTCATTTTCAGAATCTTACGCGGATACAACTCTGGCGCGAGCGTTGAGCCATTGGCTGAATCCTGTCACCGTTCTTTGCGACTGACCCGCCTTCGCTTGGCTTCGGCGTGGCAACCACAGCCGCCACTACAACACGGGCTTTTCGATTTTCAAACTTGCCACTCATCGCGGATCACTGGCAGAATCCGGCCATGAAAATATCCACGCTATTAATCACAATTCTGCTCGCGACCTTGCTAGCGACTCCCTCATTTGCCCAAACAACGGCCTCATCGCCCGCTGCCGGCACAAGCTCTGCGGCAGCTTCAGGCGGCCAACCGAACCAGCAGGAAATGATGAAGCAAATGATGGAGCTGGCGAAGTTGAACGAAAACCACAAGCTCCTCACCGACCTCGACGGCAATTGGACTTACACCATCAAGTTCTGGATGAACCCCGATCCGAACGCCAAGCCGGAGGAGTCAAAGGGCACTGCCGTCAGGAAATCGATGATGGACGGCCGTTACTCCACGCTCGACGTCGCCGGGAAAATGGAAATGCCCGGACCCGACGGTAAGAAAAAAGAGATGACCTTCAAAGGGCATGGAATCGACGGCTACGACAATGTGAAAAAGAAATTCGTCGGTTCATGGGTGGATAACATGGGCACCGGCATCATGTTCTCCGAAGGCACTTACGATCCCGCGACCAAAACCTTCACCTACACCAGCGAATTCGAACCCATGCCCGGCATGAAGCAGCAGATCCGCGAAGTCATCAAGGTCACCGATAATAACCATCACACCCTCGAGTGGTACGAGAACCGTGGTGGCCAGGAAGTGAAAACGATGGAGATCAATTACACGCGCGCGGGGAAGAAATAGCGAA
>DASSFL010000313.1:0-1954 GCA_035694525.1 Candidatus Udaeobacter sp.
GCATCTTTGCGAGACTCGCAAATGGCGATTGTTCTGACTTCGGCAAGAGTTTCCTCTTTAACTAGCCAGCCTTCTACACCGAGCACGAGTTTGTAGAACATTAGCGGTTTTTCTGTTGGTGTTGTCATAGTTTTAATTTGCGCCCCAAATAACGTAGGCTGGTTCCCAGTTCATAACTATTGAGGGAACTGTAAAGCGATCATCCCAAGGTGTGGGCATACCAAGTATGCTTATTTTACCCCAAGGGAACATCTCATCCAACTCTACGATGCTGAGGGCTGGTTCACTGCATTCTGGTTTTTCCATAAGTTTAAATCAAATCTCTGTCCTTCTACCCTAGATCGCGAGCATCCGCGCTTATTCTAGTCAACTCCATGCATCCAAAGGATGCGTTTGAATAATTCAAATAAACTAGCGGAGCGTCAGCTCCGCGGATGGATGGATCGGGTGGGTTCTACTCATCTGAGCCGCTGGATTCATTAACTAAATTCTGAGTGGTGTGTTTGAATAATTGGAGATGGTATGTTTGAATACCCCCTAAATACCATGTTTGACTCCCCCATACTTTCTAAAAAATAAAAAAAAGTGGAAATATATATACAAGCCAAATACAAATAGAAAATGGAGAAGATACCTCAAAATTGGTGCATTCTCCAAAATATAGCCTAGCGAGTAGAACCCACCCAACCCACTCACTCGCTGCGAGACCCCATAAAATACTAGCTGCAAAACGCGTGACGACTCGCTGCCAGTCTTGCATACTATCGTAATGCTTAGTCCATTGCATAGACAAAAAAGGGGAAGGGGAGAGGGTTTGAACCTCTCCCCGCACCTCGCCTAGACTTCTACTTCGGCTGTCGCCTCAGTTTCCGTTTCGGTCTTTTGTTCGGGTTTCTTGGCAATTTTGGCCTGCACCGCTTCAGCTTGCGCTTTAGCGTCCGCTTCCGATAAACCTAAGCTGACAAATTCCTTTATCAGCTTAGCAATCGGATCGGGAGCGTCATATTTCGAAGTTTTGACGACAATGTTCTCAAATACATCTCCGAGAACTTTCATTGTCTCGCTTCGCATATGCGATCCCAGAGCATCAGAATAGTCGGAATTGCGCTTGTAGGCGCTTTTCTTATCATAGGCTGATGCCGGAATGACGTGCCAAACCAAGAACGCTAGAGCATGTTGCCCGAGCATTGCTTGTGCCTTCTCATCCGTCCGCAAATGCGCATCTATTTCCAGATTGCATTTGCCCAATCGCGTATTTAGCTTAATGCTATTCACATCCTTATTCGCGAGCATCCGCGCCTAATTCCCAGACCAAGCAGATTTGATGGGGAATTCTGATAAATAATCTGATTAGCCTAGGGGTTTCCTTTGCCATCAAGCCCAGCGGTTGTTGATTACATCTCCATTACCAGTACGAAAATTTAACAACTTGAAAATACCAAAAAATTCCACCCCCCACAGCGCTTGGCTACGCCAAGCTCGACGAGCTTGTCTCGGGCAGTTTTAGAGACTAAGTTACCGTCCCAGACAGGACCAACAACAAGCTGTTTTAATTGTTCAAGAAGGGCTTGGTTCATTTGAATAATTCAAACAGACCCTGCAGAAGAATCCTAGGATGAAACATCTTGGGATGAAGGCGCAGAACCTGTGCGTTGGGAAGAAGGAATAGGACCGAAAAGTGCGCTAACATCTTAAGATGCAGATTGCAGGCCATCTAGGGACAGCTTAGACTTAAGCTAGATGAAGTCAAGAAACATCTTAAGATGAGCCATCCTAGGATGCATAGGAGAAACACGGTTTTCCGAGCCGATCAATGAACGTGTATGTAAGACGTAAACGGATAACGATCATTCGGCCTGTTGGTGGGCTGGGTGGAAATACGGGAGGGCGATAGACCGACCAATGGAATCGGTAATTCCAGAGGAGGTTGGTCGCTCTCCCCACTCCTTCGTTA
>DASSFL010000314.1:0-3925 GCA_035694525.1 Candidatus Udaeobacter sp.
GCTGCTACGATATCGCCGAATTCGCCATAAACGGATTCGGCAATTGCCCTCGGAAAAACCAATGACAGTAATCGACGCGCCTGTTCATGAGGCGTGCCGGACATGTCGATGAGTTTTGACCACACGTCGGCTGACGCGAGATCTGCGTTAGCTCCTCCCGGATCCGTTGATAACAGGATGAGTTTGTTAATACGATTCGGGTGCTGCAAGGCGAGTCTTTGAGCGATGAATCCGCCCATCGACCACCCGAGTACGCTTGGGCGCTCCACGTCGAGTATCTCGATTACTCGCGCGGCATCATCGGCGAGTTGGGCAATATCAAATGGCCGTCCGTTGTCCGGGGAGGAACCGATCCCGCGATTGTCAACGAGGATGAGCTCGTTGGAAGACGCGAGCACGTCAATAAACGAAGGATCCCAGTCCGCACTTGTCGCGGCGAAACCGTTCAGGACTACAAGCGGTCGGCCATTTCCAATTCGACGATAAGCGATTCTCGCGCCATCGATTGGGAGCGTCGCTAAGGATTCAGCTGCCATTGGACAAATCGACCATTGAAGCGTCGCGTCACCTCGCTGAAAGTGTCAATCCACAAATGGCACACTCCCGTTCGATTGAGCAGCCCGCGTGGCAACGCAATCCGATCTTCGAATTCTTCGCATCGCTTAAACTCGCGGTCGTCCTGCTTGCGGTGATCATTGTCGCCGCGATAGCAGGTACACTCTATGAGTCGAGCTTCGATGCGAAAGTTTCGCGTGCCTACGTTTACGGGGCGCCCTGGTTCAATCTCTGGCTTGTCTTGCTTGGGGCAAACCTTGCCTGTTCCGCGCTCTCTCGTTGGCCCTGGCGCAAACATCATCTCGCGTTTCTCATCACCCATCTCGGTATCATTACGCTGCTGATCGGATCCCTCATCGGCAGAATTTGGGGAATCGAAGGAACCATCACTCTTTTCAAAGGCGAACCGCCAACGAATCGGCTCCTGGTCGATGAACGCCAGCTGCGCGTCCACGATGTCGATGGAATCGTAAAAGGCTATCCCGCTGAGTTCTTGCATCATCCGCCGACGCCGCAGCATCCACGCGACCTTGGCCTGCTCGCGAGCGGCACGCATTTGAAGATTATTGATTACGCCCCGACGATCGAAGCAAAGCTCAACCCAAAACCGCTGAATGACGGCGGAGCGCCGGCACTGCATTTCGCCATTGCCACCGCGATGATGAACCAACATCTCGATGGCTGGTTGCTAGCCGACGATCCGCAGAACGGAAATTTCTCCATGGGTCTGGCCAACATCGAACTTAAACGCGGTACAGCGGCAGACGCGGGTAGGGGCGATTCAGCGAAACGCCCACCCTCGAGTGCGATTACGAGCACGACCAAGAGGATGAGTGAAGAAGTCGATCTTGAGGAATCAATATTCGCCTTTAGCAAAGCGCCCGACGAGCAGATTGGTCGTGTTCGCAAGGGCGGCAGCACCGGCGCGAAAGTGCGCCTGGAGCGACCTCAAAACGGCAACAAAGGCCGGGTTCTTATTTCAGTAGGTGAAAAAGAAACGAGATTCGATGTTGCAGAAAATATCGGTCGCGACGCCCCAATCGCCGGTACGCCGTTCACACTTAAAATCGATGACTACTGGGCCGATTTTCGAATCGAGAATGGCAAGCCCAGTTCCCTCAGCGATCAGCCAAACAATCCTGCTGTGCTTGTGACAATCCGAGGCAAAGGTGTCCCCGCCAGCGAACCCGAAACAAATCCACATGGAAGTGCCAAGGACCTCACCACCACCGGAGGCCCACCATCCATGCCCGCACCCGGTGAAGGAACACCGAATCATCTAACGCTGTTTATCGCGGACGATGCCACGATCAGTTACGAGCTCGATTCACGAAAGAATGGTAGATCAAGCGGTAAGATCGAGTTGGACACGCCGCTCCCGACCGGTTGGGCGGATTGGCAACTAACGATTGATAAGACGATACCGCACGCGGCAAGCTCGATGGATTTCAACCCCATTAATTCCGAGACAGCGCCGGCGAGCACCGATTCGCCAGATGGAGTACGCGTCCAGATCGAGCAAAATGGCGAAACCGTTGAGCGATGGGCTCCAGCGGGTTGGCAGATTGCGATCCCCACCTCACCCAGCCCGACCATGATTGCCTACGGTTGGAAAACGGTGTCACTGCCAATCGGACTGGAACTGCTGGACTTCGAAGTAAAACGGAATGAAGGCAGTGATAGCCCCGCGGGATTCAAAAGTACTCTGCGCGTTGTGACTGCCGATGTCCAGACTGCTACGGGTTCTTGCTGGATGAACCGTCCATTCAGTTATCCGGGGAGTTGGTTGAATACCTGGACGGGACTTACCTACAAAATTTCTCAGGCGTCCTGGAACCCGGAAAACCTCGGACAAAGTACCGTGCAGATTTTGCGCGATCCCGGCTGGTTATTGAAATGGATCGGTTCGCTGCTCGTTGTAATCGGCGTGTTCATGATGTTTTATCTGCAGCCGTACCGAAAACAAACCGAGGGCGAACCGATCACGCCCGCGGCTCAGACGCAAGGGGCAAACGTTACAAGAGCGGTAGCCGTTGCGGAAATCACGCGCTAGATTCGGCAAGCACGGCGCAACTTTGGAGCGCGCGAAAAGCGGCGCGACAGCGCCGGACTTCAAAACGTGACCGCCATTTCGACGTCCGCTTTAGGCCTGCGTTTTGGAGTGCGCTGGAGCTCCGGCGCTTTGGATTCTGCTTCCTGGATTGGAGAGGCGAACCACCTTTCGCACGGCTCGGCGAACACAAAACGCCAGGTGAGGGGTTGAATCTTGAGTGTTGAGCGTTAAACGTTTTGGATCTCACATGGAAAACAGAAAAATCATTCAGTTGTTTGTGTTTTTCGCCGCGGGCTTCGCCGCATGCGCGTCGGACCAAGATCAAGCCCAGGTTCCCGGAGCTGAGCAAATCGTCCCGGGCGCAACCAAATGGGGCTTTTACAATGGAGAGCCGGTAACCAAGTGGAATCCAGATGGGCGAACCATGACACTGTTAACTGAATTGCGGTATACGGATCCGAAGGGCAACGTCTGGGTCGCTCCGATCGGATCGCTTGTCGATGGGGCGTCCATCCCGCGCTACCTATGGTCGTTCATGGGGGGACCCTTTGAAGGAAAATATCGGAATGCCTCCGTGCTGCACGATGTGTCGTATGGGGACAAGAAACGGCCGTGGCAAGATTGCGACCGCATGTTTTACTACGCCATGCGTTGCAGCGGAGTGAGCGCCGTTGAAGCCAAGACCATGTTTTACGCGCTCTACAGATTCGGGCATCACTGGAAATTTCCAATCAAACGCGCGAAACCGGTGAAGTTTGACGGACAATTGGTAGCACGCGCCGAGCTGATTCCGCGCGCGATCCCAGTTAATCCGACTGAAATTAACGAGGCACGCGATTGGATTCAGAATGATGATCCGAGCCTTGAGCAAATCGAGCAACGAGCGAACACCGAAGCGTGGTAATGCTGCGCGTTAGGTGGATCGGTCGCCGCGGCGACTCATCAACGCGTTGGGAGGCAGGCCGCGGCTCTGCGGCCTGATATTTGCGCCCTCGGTGATTGATCTGCCATCGTCCGATCCACCTAAAAAAAGCAACGGGCGCCCCGGAAAAGCCATCCCGAGGCGCCCGGCTCTGGGTCTATCTGTGGCGCAACCTAACCCATCGGTAGCAAATTCCCTGCGACCAAGTCACTCAGCGAACGCATCGGCCAAACCATTCACCCCGTGTTCACTTTTCACCGCTCGTAGTTTGGTAAATTGGAAAGTGTGAACCCGCCGGACCGGCGAACATACCGCACCATTACAGTGGCAGCGGAGCGCTTCAGTGAATCGATGAGTGATTGTCGAAGCTTCATAGTCTTATTTGGTGGTTTTGG
>DASSFL010000315.1:0-15305 GCA_035694525.1 Candidatus Udaeobacter sp.
CAAATACCTCTTTTTGGCGTCTTATGCAACAGGACTGCAAGGCTCGTATAGGCGGTTCTAAAATGTAATTCTGGGAATGGCGATTCAAATAACAGCTCGATCCTTGGCCGATACGCAACAGGCGGACATGGCCTCCGGTGAAGCGATCCAGCCCGGGGAACTTTCGGGGCTTCCCGAGAAGTCAGCCGGGCTCTCTCGATTTTTCCGGCGCTCCCTGCGTTGGACGCGCCGAAACTTCAGTAGTCGCGCGAGGCTGCTTTCAGGCGGGGAAGTCGTCATTCTTTCAGCGCCAAAAAGTGGACGGACATGGATCCGGACATTTCTTTGCGCTTACTTATGCAAACGTCACGGCCTTGATTTCACACTGCAGCCCGGGCGGTACGATCGTCCGGGATTTCCCCGGGTAATATTCTCCCACGATCGTTTTGAGCACCGGACGAAGGGCAATCGCTGGGACCGCGTGCGCGGCAAATATCTCGTTCCGAGAAGAGAGCTTCGAAGAGCGAAGATCATCCTGCTCGTGCGGGATCCCCGGGATTGTTTCGTCTCTCTGTATTTACAAATGACGCGGCGCGATCCCAGCGCGGATGCAGCATTGAAGCAAAAATCCGTTAGTGAACTCCTGCGCGACAAGAGATTTGGAATCCGCGGCATTGTCCGTGCAATGAACGACTGGCTTGACGAATTTTCAGGCCGAAAGGATTTCACGATCGTCCGATACGAAGCGGTGCGCGCATCTCCAGCCGAGCATTTTCGAGACCTGCTTGCCGTGGTCGGCGAAACGACGCCGGATATGTCGATTTTTCAGGAGGCGCTTGAGTTTTCTCGTTTCGAGAACATGCAAAAATTAGAAGCAGCCGGGGTTTTTGATTCGAAAATCCTGCATCCGGGTGACGTGCGTGATCCGGAGTCGTTTAAAGTGCGCCGCGGAAAAGTAGGGGGTTTTCGCGAGTATCTTTCGCCCGAGGATCTGGAGTATGCCGCGGATGCATTGAGGGACCTTGATCCTAAGTTCGGCTATAGCGCCTGATCATCGAGTTCAAACGTCGCAAAGATTGCGGGGCAAGGTTTGCGCCGACACTATCCATGAAGAGAAAGCTAACCGTTCGCACCGCACTCTTCTATTGGAGGCCAACCATGAAAATAAAAATAACGGCAATTATCGGAATCCTCCTGTTTTCGGCACCGGTTATGCCCGCGCAAGAGAAAACAACGGTTCGATTCGGGCATTTTCCAAACATCACTCATGCGCAAGGCGTGATCGCACACGCGCTTTCTCGGCAAGGCAACGGCTGGTTTGAAAGACGCCTCGGACCGGATGTAGCGATTCAGTGGTTTACCTACAACGCGGGGCCATCAGCGATGGAAGCGATCTTCGCCGGATCGCTGGATGTCACCTACGTGGGTCCGAGTCCTGCGCTCAACGCGTACTTCAAATCGAACGGTGAAGAAATTCGCGTAATCTCGGGCGCGGCCAATGGCGGTGCTGCCCTGGTGGTAAAGGCTGATTCGCCCATCAAAGCGGCGGCGGATTTTCGCGGAAAAAAAATTGCTACGCCGCAACTCGGCAACACGCAGGACGTTTCCTGCAGGGCATGGTTAAAAGCCCATGGTTTCAAAATCACGCTTACGGGCGGTGACGTACTGGTAATCCCCACGGCGAACCCGGATCAACTCGGACTCTTTCAAGGTGGCGGAGTTGATGCTGTTTGGACAGTCGAGCCGTGGGTCACTCGTCTCGAACGCGATGCGAATGCGCGCGTTTTTCTCGAAGACAAGGACACGATTACTACGTGGCTTGTTTCCAGTGTGAAGTTCCTGCGTGACCGGCACGAATTGGCGAAGAAGATCGCAGACGCGAACGCGGAATTAACCAAATGGATTCAGCAGAATGAAGCAGAAGCGCAAAAATTATTGATCGAAGAATTGAAGGCCGAAACACGGGCCGACTTTTCGCCAGACGCGGTCGCGCAAGCATGGAAGCGGATTCAGTTTACCAGCGAAGTGTCCCGCGATTTGATTGCCAAGTCGGTACAAGATGGAAAAGACGCGGGTTTTCTAAAAGGCTCGACAGACACGTCCAAGCTGATCGAAGCTCCGTAATGCTGCGAGCACGTGGTCGTCATTCCTCAGCTACTGAGGAGCTTCAGGTCATCACGCCCTCGAAGCTTGCCATCGAGAACGTATCGAAGAGCTTTCAAAGCGCCTCTGGGATTGTGCTCGCCCTGGATCGGGTGAGTCTGAACGTTGCCGAAGCTGAGTTTGTTTGTTTGGTCGGCGCGAGTGGATGTGGCAAGACAACGATGCTCAATATCATTGCTGGTTTGGAAAAACCCGACTCCGGCACGGTGCTGGCCGATGGGAAACCGGTGACAGGACCTGGACGAGAGCGCCTGGTTATGTTTCAGGAACCGGCGCTTTTCCCATGGCTCGATGTTTTTGGAAATGTTCTTTTTGGTCTCAAGCTGAAACCGAATTTGACAAATAAAGACCGGCGTGATGTCGCGAAATATTATCTCGAACTCGTCGGCTTGAGTCGATTCGAGCACGCAAACATTCATGAGCTTTCCGGTGGAATGAAGCAGCGTGTCTCGCTAGCGCGCGCTCTGGCACCTAATCCGCGCGTGCTTCTCATGGACGAGCCATTTGCCGCGCTAGACGCACTGACACGCGAGCAGCTTTACGGCGACATCCAAGAGATTTGGAAAGCACGTCGTAAAACCATCGTCTTTGTCACGCACAATGTTCGTGAAGCGGCATGTCTGGGCGATCGCGTTCTGCTTTTTTCGCCTCATCCCGGTCGCATCCAGGAGGAATTCACCGTGGACCTACCGCGACCGCGTGACATCAACAGCGTCGATCTGGCCGCTCATGCCACACGGATCACAAAGGCTCTGAAGAGCATTGGTCAAGCGGAGGCTATTGCTGCTAAATGAAACGATTACTCCTGGCGGCCGCATTCTTTGCTTTTCTCGTTTTGCTTTGGGAAGCAGCGTATCGCGCAAAAATTTGGTCGCCAGTGCTGCTGCCATCCCCCCGGCAGGTTGTAAGTTACCTGGAGGGCGCTGCTGTCGACGGAACCCTGTTCAAAGCAACAGTGATAACAATGCGCCGCTTGCTCGTCGGCTACTTGATTGGACTGGTAATGGGGCTTCCGCTTGGGCTCCTGACGGCGCGATGGAAACTGTTTCACGACACGATAGGGACCCTGGCCCTTGGTCTGCAAACGTTACCCAGTGTCTGCTGGGTGCCGCTTGCGCTCTTGTGGTTTGGTCAAACAGAAGCGGCGATGCTTTTTGTGGTGGTAATGGGAACACTCTGGTCGGTGGTCATCGCAACCGAGACTGGCGTGCGTAACGTACCGCCGATCTATCGCCGCGCCGCGTTGACTATGGGATCCAAGCGATTGCACATGTGGTTCAAAGTAATCCTGCCTGCCGCGCTTCCCTTCATCGTCAGCGGAATGAAACAAGGTTGGGCATTTGCCTGGCGGTCCCTGATGGCCGCTGAGATTTTCGTGACAATCCTGACTGGGTTTGGCCTTGGGCAACTCCTCCATTATGGCCGAGAACTGAGCGCCATGGAGCAGGTCATCGGGATCATGATTGTTATTGTCGTGATCGGTTTGCTAGCCGACAAAATTTTCTTTTCGCCGATCGAAAGATTTCTGCATCGGCGCTGGGGTACCAGCCAGGCATGAGATTCGGACAGAAGAGAGCGCGCACCTCGGCGCAACGGGTGGTGCGCGTCACGAACAAACTCGGATTGCACGCGCGGCCGGCGGCGCAATTCGTCAAGCGCGTACGGAGTTTTCGATCGGAAATTTGGCTGGTCAAAGAGGGCAAAAGATTTTCTGCTTCCAGTCTTATTGACGTTCTCCGCGCTAACCTCGATTGCGGTGCGACGGCTACGCTCGAAGCGCACGGAGTCGACGCAGATGAAGCTGTAGAGGACTTGGAGAAGTTACTCGCGGAATTCCACAAAAACGAAACTGACTAGCGCAAAGGCCGCGCCACCAGGATTCCGCTGTCGGAGCGGTATCGATATAGGTATTTCGAAAGCTGGGAGTCCACGACCACGCGCCCGTAATTGCTGGGCGAAGACGCGTGCATGAAATGCAAGGCGCCGTCGCTGGTGCGCAAGGCAAGGCCAACATGCGCAGTGGAACGGAGTCCGCCTCTGTCGCGCGAAATAATTCCGATGACGTCGCCGCTGCGCAGTTTTGATTCAATTCCTGCGACGCGATCTTTTGGAATTTCGTAAAGAGGGCGTGAGGAAACATTTGCTTCCATGCGGGCGAGCGGGCCAAGCAGCGAACGGTTCGCAGCGAGATAACGATAATGGCGCCAGCCGGCGGTCATCTCCCGTGCAGAATGTGGAACGCTGCGTCCGCCCAGCTCACGGGTCAAATCTTCTACAAGGCCCCGTCGATTATTATCATAGAGCCAGTCTTCCAGATAATGCAGACGCGAAAGATATTCCCCGGTGCATTCTCCGCCGCGATACCGGTCCATCTCGATGTAATGCAACAGGCGTTCCGGAGTCCAGTTCGATTCTGGCTCATTCAGCATTCGGGCGAAACTGAGCGCGATCTCGAAAAAGGTCCAGCAGTCCATTCCCTGAAAATTTGCTGACGGCGACTCGATCCGATTATCGATTTCAAGAGTAAAATGTTTGTAACGTGTTCCTACCAGCGCTTGTCCTACTGCGGCGGTCCGCTCCCCAATTGGCAAGGCTTTCCAATTGCCCGCTTTCGCCTTTGCAACCAGTCGATTGAACTGGTCCTGTCCTTTAAAGACAGTGCCGAACGGCAAACGAGATTCAGACGCGAACCCGACCGAACAAAGCAAAAACAGGGGAACCACAATCTTCCAACTTCGCATGACGGGCACAACTCAAACCGAAATGGATAAAGTCACAAGGTTAAAAGCTTACAAAGTTAAAACGTTAAAAGGAGGCATGATCGCATCGCGTGGCTAGATTTGGTACCTTTTTAAGCCTTTTAACTTTTTAACTGTCTCATATCGTTTGAACGTCGTGCCAATTCGTTTCCCAAAAAAGAGCTCGCGAAACATTGTTCGCCAATCGGAGGACGGTTCAATTGCCAAGCGTTCTACGCGGGTTCGGTTGCGTCCACGAGCCGACTGGCATAAACGCAATTTTCTTACCAGCGTCTTGATTCCGTCACTTTTTGTTAGACGGGCGGGTGATCACGCTCCGAGACCTCCGCAATTCCCAAAAATTCGAGAAGGCGAGATTTGTATTACGTGGATCGGGCACGCATCATTTCTTGTTCAGACCCACGAGGTCAATGTCTTGATTGATCCGAACTGGTCGATGTGGCTCAAGGTAATCAAGCGTCTAAAGCAACCGGGCTTCGAAATCCATCATTTGCCATCGATTGATTTCGTTTTGGTGACTCACGCTCATTTCGATCATCTCGACCGGCGCACGCTGCGCCGCGTGGCGGCCGACCAGCCGATCGTTGTGCCGATGGGCGTAGGGAACCTCGTGCATGATCTCGGCTTTCACATCGTGCACGAACTCGATTACTGGCAGACGGTCGAGCTGGGTCCGCTCAAAATTTCGCTCACGCCCTGTCATCACTGGGGCGCGCGGTTTCTCGCAGATTTGCACCGCGACTTTGGTGGGTTCGTCATTGCGGCGAATGGCCGAACCATTTTTCACTGCGGCGATAGCGCCTACTTTCCCGGCTTTAAAGAAATCGGCGACCGCTACCCGGTTGAAATTGCTCTGCTCCCCATCGGTGCTTACGAAGCGCCAACAGGCCGGGAAGTTCACATGAATCCAGAAGAAGCGGTCAAAGCATTTCTCGAACTCGGCGCCAAGACTTTGATCCCGATGCACTACGGGACTTTTCGCCTCGGCTTCGAACCGCTGAATGAACCGCCGCAACGTTTGCTCAAATCCGCCCGCGAACACAGGATTGAGGAAAAGGTCCTGGTGATGACCGAGGGGAAACCCGTCGTGCTGTAGGGCGTTTCTGTGAAACGCCGCGAAGACGATATCACTAATAGCCGGCGTCTGACAAAGACGCCCCACAATTTCTTTGGCGCGCTTTTAGGCGGACTGCTCGTCGTCTTCTTCTGCCTCATTCTTCTTTTGCACGATCCGCTCGTTTTTTGGAATGACGACTATGAATTGTCGGTTCTTCCTGTGTTCGCCGACATGGCGCGCAGCTGGTCCGAAGGCCATTGGCCAATCTTAAGCCCCTATTCGTGGGTCTGCGGCAATCTCGCCGGGGAATTTCAGTACGGAGTGTTCTCGGTTTTTGTGAACGCCGTTGTCATCGTCGTCTGGAAATTTCCGCTCACATTCCCGCAGCAAGCGGCTGCCGTTTCCATTGCGCATCTTTTCGCTTTGGCAGTGGGCGCGTTTTTGCTCGCGCGCGATCGTCATTTTTCAGTTCCCTTGTCGATTTTCGTCGGACTGATCGCGTCGCTCAACGGTTGGATCATTTGCTGGGGCGCGACGGATTGGTTCGGCGCGCTTGGCGCCTTTACATGGCTGCCTTGGGCGTGGTGGGGTGCCGCGCGTGCTCTCGATCCACGGCGAAGCAAATGGAGATTCCTCTGGCCTGCGCCGTTTGTTTACCTCGTCGTTACTGGCGGATTTCCCTACACGGTTTTGATGCTGCTCCTCTTGGTTGCATGGCTTGCAATCAAGTTCGCTACGGCGAACCCCTCCCGCCGTACGGCGGGAGGATCGTTAGCCGAAACGCGAAGCATTTTGCCGCTTGTGCCAATGCTCTTTGGCGTAGCGCTCGGCTTCGGATTGTCCGCTCCCGCGTGGCTCGCGATTCTTGATCTGGTTCAGGGTTCAGCGCGCGAATTGCAGCCGGGCAGAGCCCATTGGCAATGGCTTGTTCCGCCGGCAGCTTTGCCCGGCCTCATCTTGCCATGCTGGACCGTTAAGTGGGCCGATTTTTCCAACCGCTACTTGCCACACACGGCAACGGAACTGGCTTGTGGACTTGTCGCTCCCGCAGCGCTGATCGCTGGGTTGGTCTGGCGCGCGCGGGCGCTCGTTAGGCAAATCAAATGGGAACTGGTCTTCCTCCTGCTTGTGCTCCTCCTCTCCATGATTCCGACAGCTGGGCTTTTTCGGTGGAGCTTTCGCTGGCTGCCGTTTTTTCATTTGGTTCTCGCGCTCTGCGCGGCAGAAGCGTTGCACCTGCGACCCGGATCCCCGGTCTCTGCGACAGCGGCGCTTGGCCTTACTGCCATTACGGCGATCGCGATGCTAATCCTGCGTACGACTGGCTCGTATGCATTTCCGCTCACGTGGATTTTTCTTGGACTCGCGGCGATTTGGTGCCTATCGACGCTTTTGTTGCGCGATTCTGAATTTCAGAAATGGCCTCCAATGCTGATCACGTTTTTGGCATTACTGGCCACTTATATCTGGATCCCGACAAATTGCGGCGTCCCGAGGTACAATTTTTCGCAAGACCTGCTCGAACCAGGACCGCTCGATCCCAATCGACTTTATCTCAGCATTTATCCGTGGGCCGAGCTTACCTATTGTGCAGCAAATAAACCGCAGCCGGTGGGCGAAGTTCTGCGTCCAGGAAGTACACCGATGTGGGCAGGATTGCATTTCATCAATGGTTATAGCCCCATTCGGCCGGCCGGCGTGGCTCGGGAATTCGCGACCTCGATTCATGGTGAAATCAATCCCAGCGTAGGAGGTTATTTGCTCAGTAATCAGGCTGGTAAAGATGGCGAACTAACTTTGTTGGGCGTGGATGGAATTGTTGTTGCCCGAGAATTGGATATCACGCCTCAGCCGGCTTCCGAATGGGAAGCGGTTCTTACAACTGATGAAGGCCGGGTCTTTCATCGACGCGACGCACCATTCGCGCGAGTGCGATCGATAACTTCGATTAATTCGCGGCCTGAAGAGCAATTTGCCATAGCGACTATTTCCCGAATCAATGATTCGCGAAATAGAGTGGAAGCAGATGTCGATGTGCCCAATGGCGATCGTCCGGCTCTGATCACTTTTTCCAGGCCGTATTTTCGCGGATACGAAGCCCGGGTGGGCAATCGAAAACTCGGCGTCACGTCTTATCGCGGATTATTTCCGCTCGTCGAAGTCCCAGCCGGTACGCATGGGTTGCTTACACTCACGTATCGACCGTACTGGCTGGTGTGGGGAGGCAGTGCAGCGATTATTTGCGCGCTCGGGATTTTGTTGAGTCTTTTGCAACGATTGGTCGGCACACATCGAGCATTGCTGCAAAGGCGCACAACTGACATCTCTGCGGAGACAGTCTGATGCAGGAGCTTGAGCGGGCGAATAGTTCGATCTGCCTTCGCGCAGTCGGTCGTTTTACAACGTGGATTAGCGCCAGACCTGGTCGGCTTAAATTCCTTGCGTCATTCGTTCTGTTTGCCGTCCTAATGACACCGTCGATCTGGATGCTAAGCGTGATCCCGCCGCTTTGGAGAGATATCGACGCCTATGTCCAAGTGACACAGCCACCTGGACCGGGAACCATCCTGCAGTATGGCCCACTCTATTGTTTCATTGCACGAATTCCGCTCTACCTCGGACACGCCATAGATCGTGTAGCAGGCGGGGCGTCGCTTCCAACACCTTCCTTCTTTGTTCATCCGATCCTGACCGATTCGGGCGTCCTCGTGCTGCTCCTGTCACAACATGTCGCGCTTTGCTTTGCCGTATTCCATTTGATCGCGGTAACGAGTCGATTGTTCTGGGTTCGTCTCGTTCTAGCCGTTGCTTGGGCGTCCAATCCACTTTTTTATACCTTTGCCCATTGCATAGGCACTGAGACACTCAGCTTGATTCTCGTGCTCCTAATCGCGGCTACAGGACTGAGAATTATTCGATATTCCCGTAGGGTTCCTTGGAAAGAGTGGGTTCTTTTCGGTATTCTGTTGTGGCTCTGTATTCTGACCCGGCACATTAATGCCACTCTGGCTGGATTGCTGCCGCTTACGTTCCTCGTGCTAAGCGCATGCCGGTTAGTCATGATTAAATTCGCTCGATCTCAGCTACTTCGCCGCTGGCAAGGATTAAGGGTGAAGCAAGGGTTGCAAAAGGCGACGTTAGCTGTCGCCGTCGGCATTTGCTGCATCGTCCTCGCGAACGTTTCTTTGCGGGGTTTATGTTACGCCGCTAAAACACCTTACCATTCCACCGTCGGTTTCACGTTTCTGTTTAGATTGAAATTTCTTGCGGGGCTTCCTGTTGAAAAACGAAACCAGTTACTTGATAAAGTGACCAAAAATACCGACTCCGCCGAGGTTAAGAAGCTTATTTTCCTGTTGCGGAACTCGTTCCGCGAGGAAAATCCGAGCTGGGATGTGTCAGGTTTTAAGAAGAGCGCACCGGAATCGCTTTTTTCACCACAAACGGATACGACCGAAGAACAGTTTTACGTGGTGCTCAACCGCATGGCCCGGGTTTTTCTTTATCCACCGGAGAAGATATTGTTGAACGCGGTCGCGAGCGATTTTAAGAGATCCCAAGAGGTGACAATCCCGAGTGTCGTAAGACAACTCTTTGTCGCCACGGCGTTTTACTTTTCGCATCCTGGAACCATGCCCGATTGTGCATCGCTGCGTACATTCCGAGACGCGAGCTCCGCCCAGGTAATGGCTATTTTTAAGAAGCATTCTTACTTCCAGCATGCGAAGAACGTCGGTTACGGGGCTTTTATGCTTCTCTGGTGCATAAATCTTGTCCTGCTTGGAGTTGTCACCAAAGTTCGGATGAAGGAGTTCGATGCTGTGTCTTCGTATGCTGCGGCGTTGACGTTGGTCGGGCTGTTCATGATGCTCGCAAACTGTCTCCTGAATGTATTCCAGCCGCGCTATACCCTTCCAATGTGGGAGCTAACGATTATCTCCATGTCTATCTTGTCGGCCAAAACCCTAGAATATCTCTTCGCTGGTGGAAAACGGCGGCAGAAGTAGCTCTCCGTTGAGATTCTTATATGCAGAAATTTGCTGCAACCGGTGGCGCGTTTGCCCGCGCGCGTGGAGCCTCGGGTACGACAGCGGTCGGTTACTCTTGTTTAGTCTCGAAAGGATTCGGCGCTGGAATCTTGCTTTCGTCTGAACGGACATGTTCGCCACTAAAAGCGATCGATTCCAGGATGATTCCAAGACAACGGTATATCAAATCGATATCCGACATGCTGGAATATCTGGCTTCAGCTTTTTGCGGAATGAAATACGTCCGGTAGATACGATCCACGTCGGTCCCTGAGCAATAAGTCTTCAGTAGCCAAAAGTTTTCGTCACGAAAACATTCTTCGATTCTGGCTTCTTCCTCGGCAGAGAGCATTTGAATGTTTGTTGATCGAAACTTTTTCGGCAGAGCGCGCGTCAACGCCAGCATCAGGCTGTTGTCGTGAATGTCAGCAAAAAGCTGTGGATTTTTCGAGAGCACATGAAGAACTGAAAAGTCGAGGCTGGGATTTCGAGGATCGTTTTCGACGCCATAATCGTCTTGCGACAGCCCAAGCACATGAAAAAAATCCTGAGCAGGATTTCCGCCTCGCAGCAATTCCGGGACAAGAAATCGGACATGGAGCTTGGTGCCGGGCAGCGCGCTTTCCCAACTTTCGATACCCAGCCTGAATGATGGTCTATGGGCCTCGACGCACTGAGAAACAAAATCGCCAAGCGGGATACCCGTTTTGAGCCCCCATTGCTTCCATGCCGATGGTATCCATTGAAATTGCGGCCGCACGTAGAAGACGACACAGACTTCAAACTGACTGTCGAGCCCCGTGAATAGCTCAGCCATTCCCGGATTGGACAGGTTTTCGGCGCTCAGGATGGCAACGTAATCTGCGTTGCGCTTGGAGACGGCCGCAATCTCGCTGCCGAGTCTTTGCGTCAGGTTTTCGGCTTTCTTCCGGGCGCGCTCAACAGACCATATCGGTGTGCCGACGAGATCTGCAGCGCTGCGCGCAATCCTCAGATTTTTATCGAAAATAAGAACGTTGTGCTTTTGTAATTTCCGGAAGTTTTGAAAAAGCGCCGCTCGGATGCTGGCGTTTCCGCATTTTCCAAATCCCGCATGAATTACGATGCGTTTCACGTCGCAGCAACCCAGAAGGCTTTCCGCACGATGCGGACAGGCCTCACAGTTGTTTGGGAGTCTCCAGCAGGTCGATCACGCGCTTGAGCAAGCGGCCCGCTCCGCCGCCGTCGATGCTGCGATGATCGAAGCTTAGTGTGATCTGCGCCTCGGTCGTGGGAACAAATTCTTTTTTCTCTTCATCCCAGGATGGAACTTTTTTTCCGGCGCCCAGACCAAGCAGCAATGTCTGATCTGGCAGTGGGATTGGCGTACCCCATTCCATTCCAAAAGTCCCAAAGTTCGATACGGTCGCGATGCCGCCGGCTTGCATGTCCGGCGAGATGCGTCGCTGTCGGCCGAGATCGACGAGCTCCTTGTATTTCGCGGTGAGATCGGCAAGAGATGTTTTGTCGGCTGCCCGAATCACAGGCACCATGATTCCATCCTCGGCTTCAACGGCGATGCCTACATCAATGGAGTTTGATTGCACGACGCGATTGCCGATCAACTTCGCCGCTGCACCCGGAGTTTCTGCAAGGGCCAGCGCAAGCGCGCGCACTGCGTAGAGGCCCGGGCCCGGTTTGGGATCGCGCGACTGTCGATCCTGCAGCACTGGCTCAAGATTCACCGACGAACCAATCGTTGAAAGCGGTCGTGTCCAACTTCGCCGCATCGCGTCGGCCACACCTGCGCGGATAGCAGAAGCTTCGTGCGCCGTTTGGTTCTCGATCTTCTGCAGAAAACTTTCGAGGTCCTTGATTGTAACGCGGTTGCCCGCGCCGCTGCCCATGATTCCTGCGAGATCGGCGGTTGTTAACTGTAACTCGGCCATCCGCGCTCGAACACGCGGGGACATGAACGTTGCGCCTTTCGCCGTGACTGGAACGGGCAATCCGCCGGTCCGTGCGCCGTCGCCGTCGCGCGCTGCGATTTTCTTCTGGCGTGCGGGAGTGATCTCCTGGTCAGCGCGCGCGGGAATTTCTTCTGCGACTTCGCGCTGCAGCGGAGGCGGCTCTTGTTTTGCAAATCTCGCGGCGTCTGCCTCGCTCGCTTCCACATATCCGAGGACCGCGCCCACCGGATAAGTCTCTTTCAGTTGCACCGTGATTTGTGCAATTTTGCCTTTGCACGGCGTCGTCACGCCCATGACCGCTTTGTTGGTTTCGACGTCTATAATTTCCTGGTCATCCGCAATTTCATCGCCCGGCTTCACTTTAATATCGACGACTGTGGCTTCGGCGATCGACTCGCCTAGCTGCGGCATGATGATTGGGACTTGCGGCATAAATTTTTATTCTCGAAGCAGCGCGCGAGCTTTTCGCGCGATCTCTTTCGCGTTGGGTCTGTGGGTCGACCAAAGGTTTGGATGATAAGGGATCGGTGTGTCTTTCGCATTAATCCGCTGCGGCGCTGCGTCCAGAAGATGAAAACCTTCCGCCGTAACTCGCGCAATCACCTCGGCTGTTACGCCGCCCCATGGGAATGATTCTCCCACACATAGCAGGCGGCCGGTGCGCGCAACCGAAGCAAGCACGGTATTCGTATCGAGCGGCTTAACTGAGCGAAGATCGACAACTTCAATTTCAAAACCTTCGGGAGCCAATTGTTCGGCGACTGCGAGCGCTTCGTGCACCATCGCGCTATAACTCACGATGGTCAGATCGCGTCCTTCCCGAGCGATACGCGCCCTGCCTGTGGGCAAGCCCTCGGTCGGCAGCTTGTCCGCCTTGAGATGATAATAAAGATATTTGTGCTCGCAGTAAACAACCGGATCATCGATGGCCACCGCTTCGATGAGCATGGTGTACGCGTCTTCAACCGTCGCCGGCGTCATGACAATGAGTCCCGGATAATGCGCATAAATTGATTCCATCGATTGACTGTGGAACGGCCCACTGCCTTTCGTTCCACCGGAAGGCAGGCGAACCGTGATGGGAACCGGCACATTTGTCCGCCAGTAATGCGTGCCGGCATTGTTTAGGATTTGGTTCAGTGCGATGCTGGAGAAATCAGCGAACTGCATTTCGACAATCGGTCGCATTCCTTCAATCGCAGCTCCAATGGCGGTGCCCACCATCGCATCTTCGCTGATCGGTGTGTTGAGTACGCGTCCCGGAAATTCCTTCGCGAGACCTTTTGTTGCTTTGAAAGCGCCGCCAAACGTGCCGCCGACGTCCTGCCCATAGATAAACACGCGTTTGTCGTCACGGAGCAGCTTCGCCTGCGCCTCGCGGATTGCTTCGAGATAGGTGATGCTCATCGCTTCGCCGCGTTAATTCGTTAAACCGCCTGCCGCGCCGTAGCTATGCGAAGGCGGGTTGAACCGTTGAATCGGAAACCCGACGTAACGCTACGATTCAACGGTTCACGCCGGTTTCTCATCTCATTCAATTGTTCCCACGTCATCGACAAGGTCGCGTATCGATAACGCGCACCAATCTTCTTTGTCCCCTTCGGGGGGAGCTTCTTTCTGCGCGGTGGCAATTGCCTCATCTACTTTTCTGGCAGCCTCTTTGCGCCACTCAGCCAGCGTTTCGGCATCGACCAATTTTAAATCAGCGATGGTTTGCTCGGCCACCTTCAAACAGTCGCGTGCAAATGGTTCCCGCTTGATCTCCTCTGTCACGTAACTGGCATCGTCGTGTTCGCCGTGCCCGGAAAGGCGCAGCACGGAAGCGACAACCAACTGCGGCGGACGTCCGGCGCGCGCACGTTTAACCGCGCCACCGATTACCTCGAGACACGCGCCGAGGTCCGTTCCATCAAGGCTGTAACCTTCAAAACCATAACCGATCGCGCGATCGACCAGATCATCGCACGCGAATTCGCGGTCATTCGGCGTGGAATACGCATAATGATTATTTGTCGCGACGATCACGAGCGGCACCTGTTCCACTGCGGCGATATTCATCCCCTCATGAAAGGCACCGGCCTGCATCCCGCCTTCGCCAATGCAGGCTAGGCCGACGAACCCTTTCTCTCCCTTGAATCGTTTGGACATTAGCGCGCCGACAGTGACCGAAACCATCGCGCCTAGGTGGCTGACCATGGCAAGCTGGTTCTCCTGTGGCCGACCTCGATGGATGTTGCCGTCGCGTCCGCGCATGGGGCCAAGTCGCGAGCCTAGATAAGTGCGCGTGACGTCCAACAGCGGTTCGCCGAATGCGGATCGTCCTGCCTGGTCGCGAATCAACGGCGCGAAGATATCGCTCTTTTTCAAAAACAAACCGCACGCCACGCTCACCGCTTCCTGGCCTTTCCCAATGTAGACGCCGCCGGTGATCAGGCCGCCCCGATAGAGACTAACGAGTTTTTCCTCCAGCGTTCGCGTCAGGAGCATCCAGCGAAACGCTTCGAGGAAGCGCTCGTGTGGCAGCGCTGTCTTTGGCTTTTTGGTTTTCGATTGGCGCTGCGCCGTCTGAAGCATCTGGCAATTTTACGCGAGATTGAGCAGGCCGCGCAAAAGAATTTTATAGGGCGACTTCTGCTCTCGGGAGCACGGGCTGCCAGCCTGCTTTCCCAGGGAGAAAATTACCGGGTGGCAAGCGCGAGACGTTGTTGTCTCGGCTTCTGTTCTGCGGTCGCAAACGTTTCGGCGGAGACTTGGTGTGGCGCGGTCAATTTCATCCCCACGAGCTTGCTCACGCCACGCTCTTCCATCGTTACGCCGTACAGCACGTCGGCCTTGGCGATGGTGCGTTTGTTGTGCGTGATGATGATGAATTGACTCTGTTCTATAAACCGGTCCAGCACGCGTATAAACCGGTTAATGTTGCCCTCGTCCATGGCTGCGTCCACTTCGTCGAGAATGCAGAACGGACTGGGCCGCACCATGTAGATTGCGAACAGCAACGCCACCGCGACCATCGAGCGCTCGCCTCCGCTCAGCAGGGAAACGGTTTGCAATTGTTTCCCAGGGGGCTTGGCGCTGATTTCGATTCCGCAGTTCAGCGGATCGTTTTCATCGAGCAGGGACAGGTCCGCGCGTCCACCGCCGAAGAGCTCCAGGAACATCTCGCGGAAGTTGATCCGTACCTGAGCAAAGGTCTCGCTAAACAACTTCCTCGTAGTCGAGTTGATCTGCCCAATCACGTCGAGCAATTCGCGACGCGAATTGGTAAGGTCATTATTTTGCGCTTCGAGAAATTTGTAGCGCTCTTCCAGCTCGTCGTACTCATGAACAGCATCTAGATTTACCGGGCCCCTGTTGTCGAGCTGCGTCC
>DASSFL010000316.1:0-4671 GCA_035694525.1 Candidatus Udaeobacter sp.
CGAATCTCAAACGAATCCGAAGATCGAAAAATCAAATGCAACCATCTCCAAAAGGGTTCCCATGTTTATGGAACCAGAAAAAGCTTTCCTGTGTATGGATCTTTCGCGATGGACCCTGACGCAAAACCGGTGACATCGACGTACTTTTCTTGCTCCGGTGTATAAGGACTCGTGACCATGCCTTTCTGGCCTGGGACCGGAATTCCATAGGGCAAACCAGTTTTTGCTTTTTCTATATCCGCGGCTGAAACACCCCGCACAGTGCCGGTAAGCTTTTCTTCTTTGGGGGGTTGTGATGGTTCTGCGACTGCGGGTGGCGTCGCCGCTCGTGAAGTGGGTCGCCGCGTGGGGGTCGGCGTCTTCCTAGGTTGAGGACGCGTTGACTGAGGCTGAGGTTGAGGCTGAGGCTCACGCTGGAAAGGCTTGGAAATCGATTGACCAACGTTCTTGAAGAAGTCTCCCACCGGACCCGCGTTTACAAATGGTCCGCTCAAGAACAAGAACGGCATCACCAGCAACAATAAGGAGTTCACCTTCATCGCCGACAACTCAATGAATCGTCTCGTTTGTTTGCGTTGGATCTCTAAGACTCAAAGAAAAGAAAATTTTTCCCGCGAGGCCCGGGTAGCACCGCTTGAGCCCAGTTGGGACGAGCCGGTCCAACCCAGACGGTTAGCCCGTATCGTCACAAGGCTTCATAGTAAGCGGTATCGAGGACGACTGCACCTGAAAGCTCGTCCTTGGCGAGATCGGGCGAATAACGGAGAACCGTTGCAGCTTGGTTGCTACACTTTGCGCGAGCGGCCGTATAAATTTTATCGGGCTGGTGGGATTTGAACCCACGGCCTCCTGGTCCCGAACCAGGCGCTCTACCAAGCTGAGCCACAGCCCGAAATGGAACGGTCACTTTGGCGTCTTGGGCCGACGCGCCAGTTACTTCGCGTATTTTAGTGCAGATAGCAAGGAGATCGAACGTCCAGTTCTTCCCGGCGGCTGCCGTTTTTGTTCTCCACACAGCAACGACAAAGTGATATACCCGACCGCGATGACGCGGTTTGCGACGCTTATCATCGGAGTGTCGTTCTGCAGCAACGCAGCAGCAGCAGCAGCGCCACTAGTCACGTTTGAATCGCCTTGTAATAGATGCGCATAGTGGCTCCAAAGAATTTCTTTGCCGAGCTGAAGCGGCGCAATGTGATCCGCGGGACGATCATCTATATCGGCGCCGTCTGGGCGCTCGCGCAGGGCATCTCTCAACTGGGCCCGTCGGTCGGCGCACCGGAATGGGCGACGCGCTGGTTTCTGGTCGCTGCAGCTATCGGTTTCCCATTCTGGATCGCGTTCGCCTGGTTCTACGAATTCACGTCGGAAGGCTTGAAGCGCGAAAGCGAGATCGACCCCGCCGGGTCAATCGCGGAAAAGTCGATCGGCGTGCTCCCGTTCGAAAATCTGAGCGAGGAAAAGCAAAATCGATATTTCGCTGATGGTGTGCAGGACCAGATTCTAACGAACCTAGCAAAGATTGCAGACCTGAAAGTGATCAGCCGCACTTCCGTGATGCATTATAAGATCGGGGTAGCTCGCAATCTGCGGGAGATTGGTCGGCAACTTGGGGTGGCGCATTTATTGGAGGGAAGCGTTCAGCGCTCCGGCAACCGCGTGCGTGTCAACGCGCAGTTGGTCGATGCGCGCACCGACAGACATTTATGGGGCGAGACTTACGATCGTGATCTTGCAGACGTGTTCGCCATTCAGAGCGAGATCGCCAAGACGATTGCCGACCAGCTTCAAGCAAAGCTCTCGCCAGCTGAAAGGAACGCAATCGAACAGCCGCCGACTAGCGACATCAGCGCGTTCGATCTCTACACGCGCGCCAACGATCTTCTTTTGAGGGCGCCGGACAACCCCACAGCTCTGGCAGATTATTTGCAGGTCATCGAGCTGCTGAACCAGGCTGTCACGCGGGACCCGTCGTTCTTCCAAGCCTATTGCCGCTTAGCAGAAATGCATGATCTAATTTACGTTAGGGGAGACGACCACACACCCGCTCGGCTGGCCTTAGCTGAAGCGGCCATTGGAGCGGCGTCTCGTCTGCGTCCGAATGCCGGGGAAACGCATCTGGCGCGTGCGCGAAATATTTATATGGGATATCTCGATTATAAGGGCGCTCTAGCTGAACTGGAACTCGCGCGCCAGTCTCTGCCCAATGATTCGCGTGTATTCGAACTAATGGGTTACATTCAGAGACGCCAGCCGGGACGCTACGAAGAGTCTACGCGAACATTGGAACACGCCCTTGAGCTCGATCCTCGCAACGTTGTGGCGCTACAGCAGATTGCCGGGCTTAACTATCGCCGTTTGCGGCGTTATGGTGATGCAAAATCGACGTGGGACCGGCTGTTGGCCATAGTACCGGATAATGTCGACGCTAAGGCGGAACGCGCGAAGGTAGACTTGGAATGGGAGGGCGATACCCGACCGTTGCATCAAACGATCGATTCCATTCGGGTTACAAATCCTTCTGCGGTACACAGGATCGCCGGTAATTGGCTCATTTGCGCATTGGCTGAACGGGACGCAGTTGCCGCAAAAGAGGCGTGGATCGCGTCAGGCGAAATGCGAATCCAGCTAGATGAGGAAAGTGTGTTTTTTAATCATCCATTCGTAGAAGGCGTTATTGCTCGCATGACTAAAGACGATGCCAGAGCGCATTCTGCCTTCACCGCTGCCCGTGCAGAGCAAGAGAAAATCGTCCAAGCGCAACCAACTCATGGTCCGACGATATGCGTGCTGGGTATGATCGATGCTGGTCTTGGACGAAAAGAGGGAGCTCTTCGCGAAGGCCGACGCGCAGTCGAGCTTTTACCGGTGGAAAGAGATGCGGCCGAGGGCGTGGTGATGATCAAATATTTGGCGATGATCGCTGCGTGGGTTGGCGACAAAGATCTCGCCTGCGAGCAGCTTGCGATCGCCATCCGTCGCCCGAGCCCACTCAATTATGGCAACTTGAAACTGCTGCCGTTTTGGGATCCGCTGCGTGGCGATCCGCGCTTCGAAAAAATCGTCGCCTCTCTTGCGCCGAAAGAATCTGCAGCTGCCGCCAAATGAATCGCGGAAACTTTCTCTCCGAGCTGATCGCAATGCAGGAGGGCCGCGACGTTCTGGCTGAGGCGTTCGCTAACTCGTCGTCTGCTCCGCGGTCGTGAGCTGATCGAATTACAACGAATGCAAGAACCTCCTATGGCAGAGCCTAACGAGCAGGATACTTTCCTCAGGCGAATCGGCGAAGCACTGTCGCCGTATCAGGGGCGAGAGGCCCGTTTTTGTTCTCCACGCGGCAATGACAAAGTGATATAGAGCGAGCGGCAGATGATGGCCGCCAATAGCGTTTGCAGAAAGTGCGGAGCAAAAATCTCCGGTGATGCGACCCGAAAAGTTTGTCCGGCTTGTCTCTTAGAGGATGGTCTTGGTCGGTCCGACGGGGAATCTGTTGGTGGGGTCGGTGACTCCAGCCGCGATAATGGCGTGCCAATACCGGATGAAAGAAAGGCTGCGCGGTCAGCAAAAATACTTAGCGACTTTGGCGACTACGAATTGCTCGAGGAAATTGGCCGAGGCGGTCAGGGCGTAGTGTATCGCGCTCATCAGAAAAGTCTCAATCGCACCGTCGCACTTAAAGTGATCGGGTTGGGCCCCTGGGCCACCGCAGCGCATCTGAAGCGCTTTCGCCGGGAGGCAGAAGCTGCTGCCAGCCTCGACCATCCATTTATCGTTCCGATTCATGAAGTCGGGGAGCGCGAGGGTTGTTGCTACTTCAGCATGAATTTTGTCGAAGGCGGCCAGCTTGACGAAGTAGTCAGGCGCGAGCCCATACCGATCCGGCGTGCCGCGGAATTAATTGCCAAAGTAGCGCGCACCGTTCATTACGCGCATGAACACGGGATTCTGCATCGAGATATCAAGCCGGGAAACATCCTGCTCGATGCAAAAGGCGAACCGCATCTGACCGATTTTGGCCTTGCCCGATTAGTGGAAGCTGAGAGCACGGTCACCCGCACACTGGAAGCGATAGGCACACCCAGTTACATGGCGCCGGAACAAGCCGCGGGAAACAACGCGGCCGTCGGCAAGGCGACAGATGTGTATGGACTTGGTGCGGTCTTCTACGAATTGCTGACCGGGCATCCACCTTTTGCCGGAGGAACAACCTATCAAACGATGCGGCTACTGCTGGATACTGAACCACGGCAACCGCGCTTGTGGAATCGAAAGATCGCTCGCGATCTGTCCACGATTTGTCTCAAGTGTCTGGAGAAAGATCCAAAGCGCCGTTACTCTTCTGCTCTCGCGCTGGCCGAGGACTTGGAACACTGGCTAAAGCACGAACCAATCCGCGCGAAGCACAGTGGATTTTTCACACACAGCCGCAAATGGGTGCGGAGGAAACCGGATATCGCTGCGTTGATTGCAGCGTTGGCTGCTTTGGCAACGGCCATCGCCTGGAATGTTTGGGAAAGTGAGTTATTTCGCCCTGCGCCTGAAAAGAGCATCGCAGTGCTTCCCTTTGAGAATTTAAGTCGCGATCCAAACAACGCCTATTTCGCCGACGGCATTCAACAGGAGATCCTGACACGGCTGGCTAGCATAGCGGATTTAAGAGTCATTTCTCGC
>DASSFL010000317.1:0-1638 GCA_035694525.1 Candidatus Udaeobacter sp.
CCAACGATCGGGCCGCCTCGGCTGGACACGCTTCGCTACAGCGACATCGGTGGGACAGAGCAAGACGCGCGCGAGACGAAAACCGGAGTGAAGAATCCTGCCTATGCGCACGTCATCCTCGTCAAGATGGGTGAGCAGAAGAATTTCTCATTCTTTGATCGTTTCGAGCAGTTGCTCTTTGATCGCATTGGCGTGCCGCCGCGAAGTCTTTCGGCCAATATAGAACAGATTCGACAAAGCACCTTCGACCGGATCAACGCCACGATATTTGAGATGAATCGGTTTGTGGTCGACAGAAATCCGATGGTAGGCCTTTGCTGGCGCAATATCTCGGATGCGGTGAAGGCGAAACTCCAAAATGTTCCCGAGCCTCAGCGGGAGAAGCAAACCGAAGAGCTGATCAAGCAAATTTACTATGTTTACATCGTTCTCGATCAGTATGCGCAGCTCGATGACCTGCGTAACCGCGGATACATGTCGGCTGACGACGAAAAAATTATCGAGTGGAAACGCTCCTGGTTGCCTAATCTGATGGGTTCGGACGTTGGAAAGTGGATGCTCGACAGTAACCTGATGGAGTATTACTCCGAGCAAATGAACAAGGACTTACACGAGGCGGCGGCGAGCATTCCGGCACCTCAGTCTGCGAGCCAGCCAGGGGGAGAACGGAAAACCGGCGAATAACATCGCTGACGACGCCTGCACTGCAGCAAATCCTGGCGTGTGCGTGCGCCAGGGAACAAATGGAATCGCCTAACGATTCAATGGGTAATTTCGACCAACGCCTTGCGCATCGAATCGGACGGGATATGGATGAAACCCGAGAGCGGATTGTCCAACTCCTCGATCAAAATGATCCCACCCGAAACAGCAACGGAACAGAGAAACAACGCGACGACCGCCGTGGGATTTGCCGGCGCGAACAGCCCAAAGCTGGCGAAGACGATGGAGAGCCAGAAGATGAGCAACACCAAAAAAGGAACAGGAATACTGTGCCCTCTGCGCTGTTCTAACGACCATCGCGCCTGGATTAGAGTGCTCGACAAGTTCACGCAGAGCGTGCGAAGGTACTTTTGCCGTTCGTCGCTCGGGCTTAGCGCGAGAACCGCGTCCTGAACCTTCTCAAGCATGACGATGGTTGTTTCACTTGATGGCGATGATTTGTCCTTCTGCGGGAAAAGCTGGCGAGTCTTTGCAATTGCCCACTGATGTAGCTTCGCACGAGCATCGTCGGCTTCTGCTCCGTAGCGCCGCAGGTTGCGATCCATCCGGATGAGTTGCAGAGACAACTCCCTGACTTCATCCGCGCGGGCCGAAAAGGAACTGTTGGCTGATGTGATCATCAACCCGAGGACGAGCGCTGACAGGGTGCCGATTACGGCGACCGATACCGTTACTACAGATTGTGTCTCGCCGCTGAGATGATGGCCGGGAAGACGGCGCGCGACAAACCTGCCAATCAGGACGCCACCGAAGATCGCAGCGAACGAAACTAAACCGATAACTTCAGCGGTGTAATTCATTCAGATTCTATGAAAACGTTGCTTGCTATTTTCCTAGCGGCAACCCTTCGCGGATTAAACGCGAGAAATCTGGATCCTGGTCCGCATCGCTGGCGCGTTTGTTGATCTGGCTACG
>DASSFL010000318.1:0-3203 GCA_035694525.1 Candidatus Udaeobacter sp.
AATACTCCTGAGGCCGCCCTCAGTGCGATGTTCTGCCGCACTGTTTCATCTTGGCCAGTCGACATCAAGTTCGCCTGCTCTCTCGTCCACCGCGTTTGTTCCGCTTTTTCTGCGTCTTGCGAAACGCGAGTCAGACGTTGGAACTCCTCAATTCTATGGACCCGTGCAGGTCTAAATCCAATCATCCGTGCCACAATTTCTTCCGGTCTCAAATCTGCAACCACCACTCGACCGCTTTCCGTTTTGTGCTCTTGTCCTTCTTCCAAAGACTTCCAAATCCGTTGCACACCTACAGGCATTATGTCTCGAACTGCCTTCACCGGATCACCACGTAGTCCCGCTTGTGAGGCTTGGAACGCGTTGGATAGTATTCCACCTGCAGGTCCTACGAGTGAGGCAAAGTCAACTCCACTATAGGGGCTGACGTGAAAGGTGCCGGACAGGGCAAAGCGACTACCAAGGTCGGGAGCGTAGGACATGGCACTGGGTATACCAATGGACATAATAGACGAGAATGCCTGTCCCATCTGTTCGTCGTCACCAAACAAGTTGGCTAACATCTCCCGAATGTCTAGTTCTATGTTGTGTTCGGGAAACAACTTTTGGAGACCGTAAACTATTCCTTGTGCAAACGGTAGGCCGAGAACACCTGCAACTGCAGTCTGCGTTATTAGTGCCTGTGCAGCTGCCTTACGTGCTTGTGTTGCTTGTGCAGGAGTCGTACCCTTAGGGTTGAACGACCGTCGGACAAGTTCACCTAACATGGTGGTCAGGCCGTTAGCGTAGGTCTGCAAACTCCACAGACTCTGAGCCGCGGTTCTTGGCACATGTTGGAAGAAGCCAGGTCTATTTTCTTTACCGCCTGGATACATAGCAAGTTCCTTGAGGAACTGAGCCTCTTTGAATAGTGCCTCACCACTTAGTTTGCCACCTTCTTTACTTCGAAGGTGTAATAGGGCAGCTACGAAACCAACCTCAGAATTATACCTTGGTATGGTGTCGTAGAGCCGACGCATCATAGCATACCCTTGGTATAACCGACTCTTTAACATCTCAAATGGAGTCCACAAACTCTTTCCAGTGGTTGCTCGCATTCTGTTTATCATCGGCAAGTCTTGCACAACATCTAGTTCTCGTGCAATCCATGAACCAAGGATACCGTCTCGACGTGCTCGTTCAACCGCTGCTTGAACTTCGGGGTCTTTGTATTTGCCACCGAATCTACTATCAATTAGCATCTTGTTTGCCTGCACAATGGTCTTGTAAGAACCGGCAATCGACCCACCACGTGAGGTTAACATTGGGGCTAGACCGCTTAACTGGTCCATTGCCTGTAACATCATACTAGACACATTACCCCATAGATAGTACAGAAATCCAAGGTTCTGCATTTGTCGTCCCATTGGACTATCCTGAACCAAGACCTGTTTAACCTGTTTATTGATATACTCCTTCAGCATTGGTTCGTTGTTGAAGGTAGGATCAGTGTTTAGCAACTCCGTTTCAAGCCGTATAAACCCATTGTAAGCCGCACGACTAATTGCATTGATATACTGTTGGTGCGCTGCGAACATATCAAGCTCTTCACGTCCAGGGGCAAGGTCACGTCCAGTTGTCACCTTCAAAATGTCTCTAGAGTTTAGCTGATCACGTAGTTCTGTGGCGAGGTCCATCGCAGTGGCTATACTTTCAGCACCTTCTGCACCAAACACGTTGACAAGTTTCTCCTTCAATCGTGCTTGGGACTCGTCCAACTGCTTGAAGAGTGCAGGGCTGACACCATAATCTCGTTCACCTGGGTTTGTTTGTCGAACTGGGTCGATTTTGTTAGCAAGCACGTACTTGTCTCGATCACCAGCGTTCTTGAAATACCTTGAGACAACTTTATCCGCTTTGTCCTTGAAGAACAAGCCATACTGTCCAGGTCTACGCTCCGACATAAAGTAGGGCATACGAAGTGACAGAAAACGTTCAAGGGTTTGAATATGATCCCACGTAGCGTTTGCCATATCGAACATGCGTTCAAACGCCTGAGGACTTTTGACGGTTTGACGAAATTGTGCCAACTTTGCCATCGCACCTTCAAAGTCAGTAGCTTGCATTCGAACCGCTTCCGTCAGCAACTGGGCTACTTTTCTAGACGGCTCAGGAGGTAGGTCCGTATTTCGTGCAACAGCAATGGCCACGGCTGTCTGCATTTTGTGGACTGCAGCACTGACCATAACAGAACCAGTCACCTTAATTTGACCGCGTGTTCCATCTAGGACAGTCATCATCGCTGGTCTGTCAGCATCCTTTATACCATACTTGGACATTAGACCATTTAGAAACTCTGGAGTTAGCCACCCCGTTACTCTCTGTGGGTCCATCGACATAATGTCACCACCAACTCTAGCTAGTTCAGCGTCGAACATTTTGTCACCAAAGGCATTTAGGTCCAAACTGATCTTGTCAAACGCTTGCCGCATAGAAGGACTATAGATAAACTTGTGCACATCTTTGGTCCTAGCATCGTCGGTAGGTTTACCTCCTTCAAAAGCACCTGCTAAAGCCGTATGCAGTTGCACCTTAAACCCATTAAATAGTGCTCTACCAGCAGCAAACATGTCCCAAGCAGATCGTGCCTGCGGATACTTGTCGGCGAATTGACCAAACTGGGTTAGAAATCTATCCCACCATCCTAGCTTTTGAGGGAGTTCACCAGCAGGATCGGGTAACTTGAGGAAACCGCGGATCATGTCTGGAATGCTACGACTCTTTAGAATAGTACCAGGCATACTGGGTCTTGCCTCTTGTGTCTGATATTCCTGAAACTGCTCCATCGACTGAGCCATTTCGTTGAGTAGACCTCTATACATGTCAGGATACAGGTTTCTTGTCCTGTAGAACTCAGCCTGATCGTTAGCGATGTCCAACGCCGAGCGTGCTAGAGGTTTGAACGCCTCTGCGGTGTCACTAATAACTTTGTTCCACGCAACATCTTTTATCCCACGTCGTCGAGCTGAGTTTTCCACCAACATCTGAAGTCGGTCCAGTCCCTGCATCCGACGCAAAGTGCTTTTAATTAACAACCTAGACATCTCATCTGGCACGAATCGCATCTCATCACGTAGGTAGGCTGACGGTTTAGGCACATTAGCTATAACATCTCCCACATGTCCCATAAATTCAGCAGCAAACTCTGCGGGGTTTGTAACCGCTCT
>DASSFL010000319.1:0-6551 GCA_035694525.1 Candidatus Udaeobacter sp.
CGCGATTCTGGTCCTGGTTTTCCCAGCGAAATGGTCGAGCAACTTTTCGAGCCATTCTTTTCCACAAAAGCGGAGGGGACTGGAATGGGCCTCGCCATCGCTCGCAGCATCGTCGAGGCGCACGGCGGAAGCCTCTCGGGAAAAAATTGTGACGATGGAGGCGCGTGTTTCACAGTTCGTTTACCGCAGGCGAAGGAGGACAGCTCCCGGGCCGCCTAGTTATGGTTCCGGAGAGCAGGCAAAACCGCAGAGAAATAACCGGAAGAGCGAGCTAAAGTTTAAGACAGCTACTTGCCCTTGGGCTTACGTAAAGAAAGCGTGGCAGGATTCGTGCTGCCAGTGGTCCACCTGTGATGAGACTAAGGTCTCATAGCGCGGCATCAATTAGAGTCCTAGAGTAATTCTCGATAAACAAGATTGGATTATGACATGTCCATTGCAAATACGTTTAATCGTTTCGACGATTTGGGCGCGGAAGCCTCGCCGCTGAGCGCTTCCGCCCGCGATGGTATCTGGCTCCTCGACGATGACGTCGCCATGCTCAAAGCACTTGGCCGGTTAATGAATTCGGCCGGTTTTATTGTGGAGAAGTTTAACCATCCAGCCGCCTTTCTCGTTAGGCTTGAGCATGCCCCATGTCGCGTAGCAATCCTGGACGTATGGATGCCCGACATGAACGGTTTGGAAGTGCAGGCTTGCCTCCGCCGAGATTCGCCCGAGACACGGATCATCTTCATGAGCGGACGAGACGATCCGCTAGTGCGCCACACCGCACTCGATGCGGGAGCTCTCGCCTTTCTCACAAAACCGTTCGATAACGAGTCTATGTTGCAGCTCGTCCGCAAGGCTGTTGGAAGCTAGGCACCGATCCGATCGCCTCGATTGACCTGGAGCGACACGTCGTCGAAGAGCGCCCGGCCGGCGAAGGATTTTGAAAGGTGGGAAACGGTCAGCATTGCGGAAAGCGCGCAGTGTTCCCTCGTTCGATGCCCCGGCGCAACTCATTAGCCACGAATCAACACGAATGAACACGAATCGGCGTTGTAGCGGCGGCTGTGTCAGCCGCAAATCCCGTAACCTCGCAATCTCCTGTAACGCGGACTCGTCCCGTGGTGAGTTCGGATTCAGGGCGGGCAGATCAGCGGAATAACCTCGCGTTTGTTCCGGCGGTAAACGCGAAACTCTTGATTCACGGTGATGATACTGTGATTTGGGAATAGTTCGCTCATCCTGATCAAACACAGATCGGCCAGATCCGGTCGACGATCGGCATAGCGTTTGGCTAGTGCCATCAGCTGCGGCAGATGATCGTTACAATCAAAAGCGAGCGCAACGAATTCTTCGGACACCATCTCCAAAATCAATTCGATGTTGCCAATGTGAAACGCAGTTTCAGCCAGGACCGGCTCGCACGTAAGGAGAGGTTCGGCTACCTGCTCGGCAACGTGCAGTGCCCATGTGTGATGCGCATCACGCGAATTCACCAATGCCACCAGGAGGCCGGTGTCCGCAATTCCTCTCACTTTTTCGAGAATCCCTTGCGCGTCGACAAGTTGCGCGGGCCACCGCGCATGACGCCGGCAAACCGCATAAATTTGCGAGTACCGTTGTCGCTTTGCCGGGCGCGCTCAAGATGGTCGCGAATCAACTTCCCTTGAGACACTCCGATCCGCGCCGCGGTTTGTTCGATCCATCCCGCCAGCTTTTTTGTCGGACGAAAAGTAATTGTCTGACCCATATGGCAAAAATGTAAATATAGAGCTTCGAACTGTCAATGGATCGGGGACTGAAATCCGGTCCGATCGCCGCGATTGACCTGGAGCGAGACTTTCCAGCATCACAGGATCGCGCTAGAATCGTTTCTGATTGGCGACTGGCAAAATGGATGCGGCCAGTATGTCATCGACGATCTCTGCACACGTTAGATTGCGAAATATCGTTTAATTATTGAAATCAAACCACACGGTTGGGGCTGGAAAGTTTTTGGAGCGCCCGGTGTCGAGTCTGTGTTCCCGCAGAAGCTTCACTCATCGACGCTGAAGACAGAAATCAAGATTGGTAAGCCGGGATCTCGCATCGGAGTTCGGTGATGACCATCAAAGGATAAAATTATGAAACTTCTTCTGTTTGCTGCTGGCTTGCTATGTCTTATGGGCGTTGCACGGGGTTCTGACGACGAGCAGTTAGTGCGCGAAGTAGTGAAGGCGTTCGTCACTGATTACAACAAAGGCGACTTTAAGAATGCGCCTTCATATACAACTGATGACTGGGTGCATATCAACCCGGGAGGCGGAATCACGAGAGGACGAGAAGAAGTTCTAAAGGAAGTAAGAGCCATTCACAAAACCATGTTGAAGGGAGTTTCAATTACGATCGACAATATGACAGTTCACTTCGTAACCCGTGACGTGGCCTTGGTTAATGCAATTCATAAGAGCGACAGCTACGTAACGGCCGAAGATGGAATGAAGCACGAGAATGAAAGGCAGATGAAGACATACGTGGTAGTAAAGCACAACGGGAAGTGGTTGTTGGCACTTGACCAGAACACCATAATTTCCAATCCATGAGCGGCTGAGCAGGCTATTTGACATTTGCCTTCGGCCAGGGTGAATCGTTAAAAAGCTACATCGTTAGGCCTGTCACCGCTTCGAAATCGCGGGCTTGCCGCGAAGGACATACTTCTGGACCTTGCCGGTGGCTGTTTTCGGCAGCTCGGCCTATCGGCGACGTTAAATCGTCAAAGCGTTACAACGTTCTAAAAACACCAGCCGTCGGAGTCATCACTGTTTAGAGATGGCGGATTGCTTGCCGCGAAGGATGTACTTTTGCACTTTGCCCGTCGCTGTTTTTGGCAGCTCGGGCACGAAGTGAATTTTCTGGGGACACTTGAAATGCGCCAGATGATCACGAGCGTAATTGCAAAGCTCGGTTTCCGTCGCGGTCGCGCCTGCTTCTAGGAGGACAAACGCGTGGGGCGCCTCGCCCCAGCGCTCGTCCGGCATTCCTACGATTGCCACCTCTTGAACAGCTGGATGCCGCAGCAAGACGCCTTCGACTTCCACCGACGAAATATTTTCGCCACCGCTGATAATAACATCTTTTAATCGATCCCGAATTTCCACGTAGCCATCGGGGTGAACGGCGGCGGCATCGCCGGTATGAAACCAGCCGCCTCGCATAGCCTCGTCTGTCGCTTCGGCATCTTTATAATAGCCTCTCATGACAGCATTCCCGCGAACGATGATTTCACCAATTGCCTCACCATCGTGCGGAATATCGTGTCCTTCTTCATCGACAACCCGCAGTTCACCTGACGTGAGCAGTTCTACTCCCTGGCACGCTTTAATGACGGAGCGCTCAGCGCACAAAAGCCTTTCGTGTTCAGGTCGTGATTCGCAGATCGTAATGAAAGGCGATGTCTCGGTTAGCCCGTAGGCTTGGGTAATCACCCATCCGAGTTTTCCTTCAATTCGCTCGATCGTTGTCGCCGCCGGTGGAGCTCCTGCAGTCAAAACGCGCACGCCACGGCGTGCTTCGCGTCTGAGTTTTCCCGGAGCATGGGCAATGCCGATTAATACCGTTGGCGCGGCGCAAAGCATACTCACGGATTCCTGTTTGATTTTCTCGAAAACAGTACCCGGCTGAACTTTTCTCAGGCAGATGTGCGTCGCGCCTATCGCGGTGACAGTCCAGACAAAGGTCCAGCCGTTGGCGTGAAACATCGGCAGAGTCCAAAGATAACGATCCGTCAGCGTCATCGGGTGATGAAGGAGTGTGCCGACTACATTGATGTAGGCGTTGCGGTGCGTGATCATCACTCCCTTCGGGCTTGAAGTAGTGCCACTGGTGTAATTAATGGTTAGCAGGTCGGTTTCAAGAATGGTCGGCTGGCCGAATTTTTTCGGCGATGCTGCAATCAATGTCTCGTAATCCAACCACCCTGGCTTGCTTCCGCCGAGAGCAACGAAAGTGGATACGTCCGGGATTTTCGATCGAATGCTATCGACCCGTTCAAGGTAATCGATGTCCGCACAGACGACGCACGCGCCGCTGTGTTGAATCAAATACGCAAAATCGTCGGCGGTTAGTCGGTAGTTCAGAGGGACCAGAACGGCGCCGATCTGCGGCACGGCGTAAAAGGATTCCAGCTGCGCATGGGTATTGGGGGCGATGTAAGCGACGCGGTCGCCTTGTTTCACACCAAGTGCTTGCAACGCCGCCGACCACGCGTCGCATCGGTCGAAAAATTGCTCGTAACTTAGCCGTAGATCGCCATCCACGACGGCTTCGCGCTCGGGGTAAAGCTTACGACTCCGACGCGCGAACTCGAGCGGAGTTAATGGAGTCTCCATAGCAACGAACTATTCTCGATGAGCCGTGGCTTCTAGCGTGCACAGGTTGCGAGACGGCGTTCAATCCAATTCTGACGAAACATGAGCGGGCGCGGCAAGGAGTCAGACCTTAAGAGTTGAGAGTTAATAGCGGCAACATATTTTACCTGCGATGAAACGAAGAACGTTTTTGGAAGTAAGTCTCGCGGGTGCAGCCGGAGTTTTGACCAGTGGATTACCGAAAATTATCGCGGCAGCGAGTACCAGTACAAGCGACGAAACATTCTCGATAGGCGGGGATCTATTGGTCAACCGGCTCGGGTTTGGGGCGATGCGCCTGACAGGCGAGGGGATCTGGGGTTGGCCGCCGGATCGCGAGAACGCCAAGAAAGTTTTGCGGCGCGCGGTCGAGCTGGGCGTCAATTTCATCGACACCGCCGATGCTTACGGGCCGGAAACGAACGAGCTGCTCATTGCCGAAGCGTTGTATCCTTACCCGAAAGGATTGGTGATCGCGACGAAAGGCGGTAACACCCGGCCCGGTCCGGGACAATGGGTGCCCGACGGACGGCCGGAGTATCTGGCGCAATGCGTGGATAAAAGTCTCAAGCGATTGAAACTCGAGCGGATCGATCTGTGGCAATTGCATCGGATTGATCGCAAGGTGCCGGTCGAAGAATCGTTAGGCGCAATCAAGAAGGCACAGGACGCCGGAAAAATTCGGCACGTTGGATTATCGGAAGTGACCGTGGCGGAAATCGAACAGGCAAAAAAGGTCATGCCGATTGTCAGCATCCAGAACCAATACAACATCACCGACCGCGACTCGGAGGCCGCGCTCAACTACTGCGAGAAAGAAAAGATGGGATTCATTCCGTGGGCGCCGATTGGTGGCAGCAGGAACGCTTCGTTGCGCAAGACCGGCAATGCGTTGGAGGCCGAAGCGAAACGTTTCAACGTCAGCGTGGTGCAACTCGCTCTCGCGTGGTTGCTGCAAAAATCGCCGGTCATGTTACCGATCCCAGGCACATCGTCGCTCGCGCATCTCGAGGAAAACATGGCAGCCGAGAAACTCCAGCTCAGCGCGGAAGAGTGGAAGGGGATTGAAGATTTGGGGCAGAAAAGTTGAATTGTTAAAGAGTTAAAACATTGAAGCGTTAAAGGGTTGGAAAGTTGAAGCGAATTTCTGGAGACGGCCTGCCCTCAGGCCGTTTTTTATTTGTTGTTTCTGCGGCGTGAGGGCACGCCGTCTCCAACGGTGAACGAGTGGGACAGCAAGAGAAGCAAACACCCAACGCCCAACATCCAATCGAGACGCTTGTCGATCTTGACAACACATCTCGGAATGGCTTAGCGAACGTCTTGGTAATGGAGACGGACCTCGCCCAATTAGCTAACGATCGATTTGAAATTGCCGACGCCCTGCATCGTTACGCTTTTGGTCTCGATCACGGCGATGCCGATTCGCTGGCGTCGGCATTGACGGAGGATTGCCGTTTTGATTTCAGGCCGGCGGGAAGAAAACTCGAGATCGATTTTCCACTACTGATTGGCCGCGACGCCATTTTGAACGCGGTTCTTCCATTGATCGGTCCGCTCGATTCCAGTCACAGTGTGAGCAATATCCAAATCGAGATTGTCGGTGATACAGCTACGTTGTATGCCTACGTTTTGTCGCAGCATTTCATGCCGCGTGAGGGATCGCGCCGTGGATCGGAATATGCGTTATTGATGAATCGCTACGATTGCAACCTGATGCGGGACCGCGACAAGTGGCGCTTCAAGAGAATGACGATTGATAATGCTTGGGCCCTCGGGAACCCGGAAATCCTCAATGCCCTGGCCAGTCGACTCGCGCTGAGAACAAAATCGAAAAAGACAGGGTAGAAGGAACTCGGCGTCGGACGCAGACGCGCTGCGCTAAAGGGCGTAAAGCCCCGTGGGCCCACTCCCCTTTACCGGGTTGAAGAGTTCAACCGGAATTCTTTTCGGCGCGGGGTTGGCGCGGAAAGTTTCTGAAATCGCAGGTTGTTTCTAAGCGCTTCCCATTCCAACGTGAGCGAGATCATAAAACGTAACAGGGAGGGCATGGATGACTGACGAGCATATCGAGAAGACCAAATCAGCAATTGAGTCTGCCGAAAATATCCCGGCTGATAGGAAGGCCGAGTTACTGGATTTGCTGTCGAAGCTCAAGCCAGCTATAGCCAAGGTTTC
>DASSFL010000320.1:0-11326 GCA_035694525.1 Candidatus Udaeobacter sp.
ACGTGAGCGATTTCCAGTCGGAGTTTCGATTTCCGTTCGTCCCCCATTGACGCATGAACTTAGGCGCTTCCGGCAAGGCTCTCTATAACTAATTTTTTACGAAGAGCGGATAACGCGATGGCAGCGACTCTCAATTTTTGTGCAGCGTCGAATCGATTAGATTCATCCATCGTAAGCCGCTTATGATGCAGGCTATTTGTGCATCGTGTCGTTACACTGGCGGAAGACGGACGGGTTGATTAGCCGAGGCAAGTCGCGAAATTCCCAGACCTCTGAAAATCAAACTCTCCCTCGACTGGCTTCTTATTTTTGTTCCGCTCGCGATCCTTCTGCGCTTCTGGCCCGGAGGCATCAGTCCGACTGCGCTCTTTGTTTGCTCCGCTCTCGGTATCATTCCAGTCGCGGGCTGGATCGGGCGCGCCACCGAAGCGCTCGCCGCCCGAGTCGGGGAAGGCCTGGGCGGATTGCTCAACGCCACTTTCGGAAACGCCGCGGAGCTGATCATCGCCGGTATCGCCCTATCCAAGGGCCTGACCAATGTGGTGAAAGCCTCCATAACCGGATCGATAATTGGTAACGTGCTACTGGTGCTCGGACTCTCCATCCTATTGGGCGGCACCAAATATAAAGAACAACGTTTCAACCGCACCGCAGCGACCAGCTCCGTGATTTCGCTCTCGCTGGCTGCGATTGGTCTCATCATCCCGACCGTCTTTCATCGCGCCGCCGACCGCACCCCTGGCGGCTGGAGCCCCTTGGTCGAGCAGAAGCTCTCGTTAGGGATCGCCGTCGTGATGTTCCTGACCTACTTCTGCATGTTGGGTTTCTCGCTCCGGACCCACAAGCATCTCTACCGAGCCGCTGGGGGACACGAAGAAACACAAAGGCAATGGTCGCGCAGCAAGGCTGTTATCATTCTGCTCATCGCTACGGCCTTTGTCGCCCTGCTTTCGGAGTTTCTCGTCGGGACGATCGAAAGCGTTCGGGATACCGTCGGCCTCACCGAGGTGTTTGTCGGTGTGATCGTGGTGGCGATTGTGGGCAACGCGGCCGAGCACTCGACCGCCATCCTCATGGCGATGAAAAACAAGATGGACCTGAGCGTCGGCATCGCGATTGGCTCCAGCCTGCAAATCGCGCTTTTCGTCGCGCCGGTGCTGATTTTTCTCTCCTACGCTTTTGGGCGCCCGATGGACCTGGAATTTACCCTGCCGGAAGTGGTCGCGGTCGTGGTCTCGGTTTTCGTTCTGTTTCAGATCAGTAGCGACGGCGAGACGAATTGGATCGAAGGCATCCAACTTCTGTCGCTCTATCTAATTCTTGGCATTCTTTTTTTCTATCTTCCCGAGCCGGCACACACCGCGCCCTAGGCCGGGTGCGATTTAACTTGTCAGCACGGTCACTCCTAGTAGAGCTTTAGCAGTTGTTTCTATCCCCTTTACCTAACGAAATAACCAACTATGGCTCGTAAGTGCACTGCATCTGGTTGTGGGTTTTATCTTCCGGATAGATATCCGCTAGACAAATGTCCGTGGCACATGGCACCGGGCCAGGGGCCAGTTAAGATCGCAGCTGCACTCGCGATTGCTGCTGCCGGTTTGGGTGGTGGTTTTGCTTATACCAAGTTTAGAAAGTATTTGCGAGACCAGAAGCTACGTAAGGAACGCCGGGAACGTCGCCAGCGCACTACGTCCGCTTCCGAACAGGAGCAGAAATCCCCTGCTGTTCGTAACGGAGCCGCTTCAAAGTCCCGGAAAAGCCCACGCAAACGAAAGAAAGCCGCGACGAAATCGAAGCCGGCGGCGTAAGATTCGTTGTAGCTGATTGATCAGGAGCAATTAGTTCCCCGCGGCAGCCTTGGCGAGAGCGCGCTCGTTGCAGGCGGCGCGCAAGGCTTTCATCTCAGCGCGCAGCACCACCATTCGTGGGCCGACGCCTTTGTATTTCTTCGTCGCCCCGTTGACCGTCCGGTTGACCGCGCCCTGGCTGACGAGGCCCTGAAGCTTTTCATACGCACGCAAGCGCAGCATCTCTTCGCCGCCGCTCGCCGCGTTTCGCTCCCGCAGATTGAGCAAGATAATTTCAAATAACGGCTTGAATTCAAAAGAAGCCTTCGACGAAAGCACAGCGATCAACTCTTCGGTAATGTTGTCGGGCGCCCGACGTGTGAAAGAAATGCCAGACCGTTTAGACATCTAAGACTATAGGCCAGATTCGGAAAAAAGCGACCGGGGCAGCCTCAACCTCTGCTCAAAGGGGAGCTTCGTCGGCGCTGCACTCCTTCGCCGCCGACACGACTGTCACTGCAGAAGAGTCCCACTCATGCATCGCAAGCGGCTTACGATCGCGCGGCAATACGGTGGCGGAGCGTGAGGGAAGGCAGAAGTAAGAAGTCAAAAGGAGGAGGGAGGAACAAAAGAGGCTACTTTCGTGGCGCGAGGCGGCTGCGAAGTTGTAAAAAAGGTCTCTCGACTGAGAAAAAAAGGAGAGTAGCGGCGGCGTAGACGCAGAGTTGGACGCCGAGCAGCGCGGGCGCCGAGGTGAGATCGATGTTGTGATTAGTGCAGAATTGTTCGATCCCGTTTATAACGAGTTTCTGAATCAGGTAAGCGCTATAGGCGATGCTGGCGATGAACGCGGCGCCGGGAATTGCGACTCGACAGAGCGGCAGCAGCGGGCTGACCGCGCAAATAAGTAGCGCGGCCATGGCGACGGCGATCAGTGGGAATTGCCAGACGCATGCAGACACGGTGAGGGTTTCGGTTTCGCCGAGATACAGTGCGTAAGCGATTAGTCCGAGCGCGGGTACCCAAAGCCAGGGTGCGCAGTTGATGAGGCGCCGCCACCAGTGCGGTCGAAATTTCTCGATCGCCGCCAGCGCGACGCCGAACACGAGCGGATCGAGCCGGGTCCAGGTCGGATAATAGATCCACGCTTGAAACCCGCGGAATGATACGCCGCCGCCATCAACTGATGGATTTTGTGCAGCCAGAAAAGCGCGTAAGCCGATGCCGCCAATAACGATTAGGCATGGAATAATGATGGTCGCGCGCGGACGGCGAAAGAGAAAGAGCAAAAGAAAAGGTAGCGCCAGATAGAATTGGTCTTCGACCGCGAGAGACCAGGCATGTGAGAAAGCCGTTCCGCCATGGAGCGCGATGTTTTGCACCGACAACAGAAATTTCCAGAGCGGTTGTGACATCTCGGAATATTCGCGCCATGACGGCAGTAAAAAATAAACCGCGAGCACGGCGAAGTAGGCCGGCATGATTCGGAACGCGCGCCGGGTGAAGAACCGGCCGAGATTGATGCGTCGATCGCGCGCAAGAGAGGCGAACAATTGGCCGCCGATCAAATAACCGCTGAGCACAAAGAACAGATCGACTCCGATCCAGCCGAACCGGTCCACCCGCCCAGGCAATTTGAACCCGAAAAGCGCGGCGTGATAAACGACGACCACGATGATCGCGAGCGCGCGAAGAAGATCGAGGCCGGGCTGGCGTTCGCGATTTTGAAAGCGCGGATCGACCCCGAGCTCGGCACGGCGAGTCTTCGACCGGAGTGGCATTTTGTTTTCGCTCATTAGTTCACACACAAGATAGAACGTAAAAGTTAGACGCTCGGAAATGAACCAGCCGAATGCTAATCAATAATAGTTCGGTGATTGGGACGAAATCTTTCAATCAATTTTGTGATCGGTACGCCCGCCACTACACTGCTTTCCGTGCGCGCGACGAAGATTGAATTTGAAAAACGATTCTGGATCTTCTGCGCGATTTACTTTGTGGGATTTTGCCTGTCCGTTTTTGATCACACGTCGTTCATTGCCGCGCTTCGACATTTGATCGCGCCGTCGATAACGCACGACAGTGTGTATGCTGAGAGGTTCGCGCGGGTCGTGATTGCGATTGGCGCGCTACTCGTTTTTTTGAGTGCCGCGTTACGAACATGGGGCACGGCTTATTTGCGGACCGCAATTGTTCACGACACTGCGCAACATTCCGACGCGCTCGTGGCGGACGGGCCGTTTCGGTACACGCGAAATCCGCTTTATCTAGGGAGTCTGCCGATGGCGGCGGGAATCGGTGTTCTCGCGAGCGTGTCGGGATTCATTTTTCTGGTCCTGGCGAATTGGATTTTCGTTTACCGCCTGATTCTTCGTGAAGAAGAGGCCCTGCTGCAAAGCCAGGGCGAATCGTATCGTGCCTATTACGAGACCGTGCCGCGGTTCTGGCCCTCACTCAGACCGCGGGTTCCGCCTGGAAATCGTCGACCGCAATGGGGTCAAGCGATGGGAGGTGAAAGTTTTGTCTGGCTGTTTGGGCTGGCCGAATTGCTAGTGGCGATAATGCTGCGGGGACTGGCGGCACTAATCGTATTCCCGCTTGGATTTCTCGCCCACTTTTTGATTACCAACCGCATTCAAAAGCACGGACGTCAAGCTGGCAATATCGCGAGCCAGTGACAGACGGATTCCCTGGGACGCCGGGTTTGTCATTAAATAGCGAGTGACAAACGCGCCTTTAGCGCCGGAGTAGAATTCCAGTTGTACTCGACGTTCGATTGTCGATCGGTGATTCTCTCTTTGCGCGACTTCCTTGTGCTTTATGTCCAATAAAAAGGAAATCCAGTTGGAGATCACGCATGTCTTGTTCATCGATATTGTTGGCTACTCGAAGCTTTCGATTGTCGGCCAGCACGCGGCAATTGAAGAACTAAACCGGATCGTCCGCGGGACCGAGCAATTTCAACGAGCCGAAGCTGCGAGCCGTTTGATCAGGATCCCAACCGGCGATGGGATGGCGCTGGTATTTTACACGAGTCCGGAGGCGCCCGCCCAATGCGCGGCGGAGATTAGCCGCGCGCTCAAGCAACATCCGCGTCTGCAACTTCGGATGGGAATTCACAGCGGTCCGGTAAGCGGTGTTGTTGATGTAAACGAACAGGCCAATCTCGCGGGCGCCGGCCTCAACATTGCGCAACGAGTGATGGATTGTGGCGACGCAGGCCACATTTTGCTGTCGAAGCATGTCGCTGAAGACCTCGAAGAATTCGAGCAATGGCGACCGCACCTCCACGATCTTGGTTCGTGCGAAGTGAAGCATGGCCTGCGCGTCTCGGTCGTGAACCTGTATGACGATCAATTCGGCAATGCCAAGCTGCCGCGGAAATTCGAAAGCCTGCAGAAACGCCGGATGCATGTGCGCTGGGCTGCAACGATCGCAGCGCTGGTTGCGCTTACGGCAATCGTCGGCGGCATCGCAATCTTTTCTCGTTATCGCGTGGGATTGACGCTGGCTGCGCCGGAAAAAAGTATCGCCGTTCTTCCATTCGCGAACCTGAGCAGCGATAAGGAGAACGCCTATTTTGCGGAAGGGATGCAGGATGAGATTCTGACACACCTGTCCAAGATCGCTGATCTGAAAGTCATCTCGCGTACTTCGACGCAGCATTACAATAGCGCGCCCAAAAACGTGCCTGAGATCGCTCAGCAACTTGGCGTGGCCCACATCCTGGAAGGAAGCGTTCAGAAAAGCGGCGATGCAGTGCGTGTTAACGTGCAGTTAATCAGGGCAGCCAACGATTCCCATCTTTGGGCCGATACGTTCGATCGCAAATTGACCGACATCTTTTCAGTTGAGAGTGAGGTATCGAAGGCTATTGCCGATCAGTTGCGAGCGAAACTCACTGGTCAGGAAGAGCAAGTCATCGCCGTCAAACCCACAAAGAATCCCGAGGCTTACGACGCTTACCTGCGAGGATTGGCTTATTCCCTGAAAACGGTCAACACAACCGCCAACGCCCTTGGCGCGCAGAAATACCTGAAAGAGGCGGTGCGGCTGGACCCGAAGTTTGCCCTGGCCTGGGCGCTGTTGTCATACGTTGATTCGCGTGGCTATTCCCAATTGGCTCTCCAACCAACGACCGCTCTTCGTGAGGAGGCGCGCCAAGCGGCCGAAACCGCTCTATCTTTGCAGCCCAATCTTGGCGAGGCCATGTTGGCAAGGGCTATTACCACTACTGCTGCCTGAGGGATTATGACACGGCGGTCCGTTACCTTGAGCAAGCGGGTCGGCTCCTGCCAAATAACAGTCGGATTCCCGAGTCGCTGGCTTTTGTCGCGCGGACGCGCGGCCAGTGGGATCGGAGTGAGGCTTACTTCAACGACGCCGAGCGGCTAGACCCACGCAATGTCAGCCTGCTCACCCAACGTGCGCTTTCCTATATCTGCCTTCGTCGTTTTCCTGAAGCGGTACAAAAGTTTGAGCAGGTTCTCAATATCGCACCGGACGACATCGGTACCGTCGCGTATAAGGCGGCTATTGCAAGCCGAAGGCGACCTGCCGCGTGCTGCTACACTCCTCGCTCCGCTCCACCCGCCTGCCGATGACACGTTGACCTTGTATGTCCAGATTTACCAGGCGATTCTGGAGCGGCAGTCTGCGCCAGTCATCTCTCGGTTGAAAGAGATACTTACCAAGCCTGATCCGGCGTTGGGTTACCTCAATGGCGATCTGCGTTTCTATTTAGGCTGGGCACCTTTTCTGAAGGAACAGCCAAATAATGATCTTCTGATTGCAGATCTCGCGCTGGTTAATATGTGCCTCGGCGACAAAACCGCCGCGTTAGCTCTGTCAGAGCAGGGCATGGCCCTGAACCCAATCGAGAAAAACGCGATAGATGGTCCGGATCCAATTGAGATTCTCGCTCGGGTAGCCGGGCGCATGGGGGAGCCCGACCGCGCCATCGCGGCTTTGCAGAAACTACTCTCGATACCGTACGCTGGCCCGCTGTTTGCAAACGTGCCGCTAACTCGTGCGCTGCTCCGGCTCGATCCAATGTTCGATCCGCTCCGGAACGATCCGCGTTTCCAGGAACTCGTCGCCTCACCCAGTGTCAACAACACAAAGCGGTAGAATTATAGACTAAAAAAGGAAACGAGTACGACGCACAACCTCTCTCCATTGAAGACGGATCAACCATTGGATAATCCCGGAGTCGTCGCCTTCCCGCCGTTGATCTGGCTGGTGAATGCAGTCATCAGCGTTCTGGTGCACCTGTTGATACGGCTGCCGATCATGAGATACAGCATCTGTCTCGCCTGCGGGATCGTCTTCATGGTTTTGGCGCCGACGCTGGCGCTGTCGGCGTTGCGAACAATGAAAGCGGCCGGAACAAACGTTCACCCCTCCGAGCCTGCGCTAGCGCTTGTGCGCGGCGGACCGTTTCGCTTCACCCGCAATCCGATGTATCTGGCGCTTTGTTTACTGCAGGTCGCACTCGGCTTTTTTCTGAATGACTTGATCACGTTACTCTTTGTCGTGCCCCTCGCTGCGATCTTCCATTACGGTGTGATCGTTCGCGAAGAGAGATATCTTACTGCGAAATTCGGTGAGCCTTATTTGCAATACAAACGCGAAGTGCGTCGTTGGATCTGACTTGCGCGCGAGATCTGCGCAGACCGATTAGATCGAAAAGGAGACAACAATGGAAACGGACGGTCTACCGACGCCGGACAACATGATTTTTGGCGAAATCCAGGTGCTCCTCGCTGAAAAACGAACTGCGCTAGCTGCCATGCGCACCGGTATCGCCGTGTTCGCCTTGCCACTGTCGGTCCTGAGCGCACTCATTGCCACATCGCGTTATTACAGCATGGAGAAGGTGATGCCGCTGCTGCTGCCGCTGATGCTCCTGAATCTGGGTCTAGTCGTACTCGGCACCTGGCTGGTCTTCCGTTCCATCCATCGCATCCGTCACTTCGAGCACCGCGTCCGAGAGCTCAGCGAGAAATATCGGTCGATTGCACAGTTTATAGAGTAAAGCGAACGAACTTGCCCATAAGTGGCATGGGTAATTTAGGGCCCAGACTCCTTCGCCAACCACGAAGGAAGCGTCGCAAAATGGCGCTTCACTGCGCGACGGACGGCACGATTTCGATTTCGCTCTCGGTAATTGGAAATTTCATCTGAAGAAACTGGAGCATCCATTGACCGGCCCCAACACCTGGATAGAGCTCGACGGTCATTCGAGCTGCCGAAAAATTTGGGATGGTGCGAACCTTGATCAGGTCGAGGTCTACAGGGCGGACAGGAAGACGCATATTCGGGGCCTAACCCTGCGACTTTACAATCCGGAATCGCATCAGTGGAGTCTTTTCTGGGGCAACGCGGCCAAAGGCGCGCTGAGTCTGCCGGCTGTGGTCGGCGAGTTTAAGAATGGACGCGGCGAATTTTACGATAAGGAGGATTACAACGGCCAAATGATGCTGGTTCGATACGCGTGGTCCGATATCACGTCGACGTCGGCGCATTTCGAACAAGCGTTTTCCACCGACGGCGGAAAGACCTGGCAGACGAACTGGATCACCGACCAGACTCGAGAGAAACCGTAGCTGTCTCAAAGATTTGCCGCGGTCAGCGACACGCGGCTACAGCGCGCAGATGGTCGTCGCAACCAATAGACATGCCCGGAAGAGCCGTTTGACACAGACGGCCTACAAAATAACTGAAATCTGTAGCTGCAACTGGGATTCGCTGCTGCTGTAGCCGGGGTCGCTGACCCTAGCCGGGCTTGTGTTGATCCGCCTAAGGCGAATGTCGGTTGCTTCAGACGTTGCGGGCGGCCGCCCCGATCTTGGCTACGGCCCGCCAAGGAGCGCCTGCCCTACAATTTATTCGCCAATTCAAATTTGCGCGTTCTTGCATAAGCGCAATAAGGTCGCGCGTGCGCGGAATCCGCGGGATTTATTCTGTCTTGCTGATGACGACCGGCATGGTCGTGTTGCTGCTCGATGTTGCCGGTTGCGGCAAACAGCGCCCGTCAGGCGGTCTGTCGAAGTTGAAGGCGTGCCGGTTAGATGGAATCGATGAGGAATTGCTTTGCGGGAAGCTGGCGGTTTTTGAAAACCGCGACACGCGCACCGGTCGAACGATCGATCTAAACATCGTCGTCCTGCCGGCGTTCGATCAAACAAATAAAGGGGAGCCGCTATTCGATCTGGCCGGCGGTCCGGGCGCATCGTCCGTCGACCGCGCAGATTTCTACGCCGGGCCGGGCAAAGATTACCGCCGCCGGCACGATGTGGTGTTAGTCGATCAGCGTGGCACTGGGGAATCAAATCGCCTCGCGATTCCTCGGGAGAAAACGCCGAGCTATTACCTTAGCGAGATGTTCCCAGTCGATTACGTCAGGAAAATGCGTCAGGCACTCGAGCAACGGGCCGACCTGACGAAATACACAACCTCCATTGCGATGGATGATCTTGACGATGTGCGGGCGTGGCTCGGTTATGACACGATCAATCTTTTCGGAGGATCGTATGGAACGCAGGCGGCGCTGGTTTACATGCGGCGGCATCCGGAGCACGTGCGCAGCGCGATCCTGCTCGCCGTCGCACCGACTGATTTGAAAATGCCGTTACACCATTCCGAGTCCGCAGCGCGCGCAATGGATCTGTTGTTGGGTGAATGCGAACGGGACGCGAAGTGTCATGCGGCTTTCCCGCAAATTCGCGACGATTGGAAGAACGCGCTTGCGCAGTTGGAGAAACAACCAGCGCATGTGGAATATTCCCCGCTCGGCAAATCCGCGCCGACCACACTCGAAATTCAACGCGGAGTGTTCGCGGAGAAGATCAGGAGCTGGATGTACGGACGCGACAAAGCGGCCCGGATTCCCCTAATTGTTCACCATGCGGCAAATGGCGATTTCGCGTCGTTTCTTCAGCAAGCAATTGCGCCGTCGATCCCTGATTTCGTGGCGGACGGAATGTATTTGTCGGTCACGTGCGCGGAAGATGTTCCGTTCATCACTCCAGAGAAGGCGACGAACCTAACCGCGGGTAATCCATTCGGGAACTATCGGGTGTTCCAGCAAACGCGCGCCTGTAGCATGTGGCCGCGTGGTGAGATTCCATCCGATTTTCTCGAGCCGGTTTCATCAAACGTTCCGGTGTTGATTTTTTCCGGCAACATGGACCCGGTCACGCCGCCAAGGTACGGCGAAGAAGTCGCCAGGCATTTGCCAAACAGCAGACATGTCATTATTGCCGAGGCCGGCCACGGTGCTGATGGCCTTACGGACCCGGGTTGTATCGATCGGATCGCACTTGAATTTCTGGACAAAGGCGATCCAAAAAATCTCGATGTGAGCTGCGTTGAGCGAATGGCGCCGCCGCCGTTTGCAACGAAATAGAGAATTACGCAAATCCTATCCGCGGTAGCCACGGCCCTGTGGGCCGTTTTCCTGACATGAAATTGCGGCGACGTGAACCAGCCACAGGCCGGTGGTTACACGATTAATCGCGCCAGTGGCGAAGCACGCGATGGCGGGAAGTGGCGGTCGCGTGACTGCGGGTGGTGACGATTAATTCGCGGCGGCGCAACATTGCAAGGGCGATTTGGATGGCGCTTTTGGAAAGGCCGGTCGCGTCGGCGAGCGTTCGTAAACTGGCAACGACCGGTTTCCACTTCCTCCGCGCGGCCTGGCCGTAAAGATAGAGATAAATCAGATAGGCGGCCGGTTGTTGATCGTGACCGATCAAATCGCGCATCAGGACGTCGATAACGTAGTCGTCGATGGGAACGGTTTGTTTAAAGCGAGGCACGGGGAAAAGATGAAGGCAGAAAGCTGAGGGCTGAAGCGAATTCTTCCGACGCTATAGGCGATTGCGTCTAAAGTCCCAGCTCTACTTCACGCAATGGTAGACCGCCGCACAGCGACTAATGTAAGAGCAAGAAAGCCGCTTCGGATACCTCCGAAGCGGCTTTCACTTTGTTTATTAGGATATTCCGAACTTGCTATCTCTTAGTCGGCCCAGTCGCCCGTTGTGCGCAGACTCTCGAAGTTCTCGAGGAAGCTCGGCTCAACCGGTGTGCCATTGGGCTTCCGCGTAATAGCGAGGAACTGGTCGCGTGCTATACCGCCATCGGTCGGGTCCTCGATCACCGGGCAGATTGCATAACGCGCCGGATCGTTGTTCGGGCGCGTCGTCACGGTGATGTAACCCCGGCTCAGCAGATTATCGATGTCGCTGGTGTTCGCGATAATGGGAGTACCATCGAGGGACCTACCGTTTCGGCGGGCCAGCGAGTTCAGGAATTGCTGACCCGCGTTGGTGTTCAACGCGCTCGGGGTGAAATTTACCCACTTATGAATCCAGAGACCAAGCGGATCAGCCCCGAAGTAACCATGGCGCATATCGAGCACCGATGATTGGCGGAATGTGAAGCCAACCGGATCAGTGCCTGCCTGCGGGAACAGATACTCCGTGAAGCTATCGGCGATCGCGCGCGCTTGCCGTCCAGCCGCATTCGCCGTGAAA
>DASSFL010000321.1:0-15821 GCA_035694525.1 Candidatus Udaeobacter sp.
GGGCGACCGTGTTTGGAATGTCGTGCAACTTGAGATCGAGAAAAACCTTGGAGCCTGTGGACGAAACAGCGCGCACAATTTCCGGACCTTCCGCGGTGTAAAGTTGCAGCCCGATTTTGAAAAACGAGATTTGGCCGTCCAGCTTCTCAACGAGCTCAAGCGCTTCCTTTTTTGTCGGTACGTCCAGTGCGACGATGATGTTTTCAGCTGCTTTTGTCATTGCGGGTCCGCATTTGTCATGTCGAGCGAACTAGAGACATCTCTCGATATTTTTCGCGGAACAATAAGAGATTCCTCGACTTCGCCCGGAATGACAGAACAAATTGCAAAGAGCTATGCAAATCCTCGCTCCTGCGAAGATCAATCTGTCGCTGAAAATCCTTGGCCAGCGGAACGATGGCTTCCACGGGCTTGACACGCTCATCGCCCCAATTTCGCTCTACGATGAGCTCAGAATCGATAAAGGACGGCAAGGAATCAAGTTTAGCTGCGATGATCCATCAGTCCCGCAAGGTGACGACAACCTGGCTGTCCGCGCGGCGAAGACGTTCTTTGAGACAACTAAAATCGAGCCTGCGATTTCGATCGAGCTCAAAAAGAAGATTCCCCATGGCGCCGGACTGGGTGGCGGAAGTAGTGACGCCGCTTCCGTATTGCTGGCGCTGAATGAACTCTTCGAAGCGAAATTATCGCGGGAGGCGCTCACTGAAATGGCGGAGCCGATCGGATCAGACGTTCCATTTTTTCTCTTTCAATCGGCAGCGTTGTGCAAGGGACACGGCGAAATGGTCTCGCCAGTGAAATTGAAGAGACAGTTTTCGATCCTGTTGCTGAAACCAGCGTTTGCTGTCTCAACAGCATGGGCATACTCGCGCTGGCAAGATTCTCGAGAAATTTCGGGGATTCGTTATGAAGCGCAGGAATTCGCCGAACAGGCTTTCGTGAATGATCTCGAACGCCCGGTCTTCGAAAAATTTGTTTTTCTCGCACAATTGAAAATGTGGCTGCTCAGGCAATCAAAAGTCGGCGCGGCACTCATGTCGGGTTCCGGTTCCACCATGTTTGCCGTGATACGCGAAAATGCAGACGCGGATTCTGTGGCGAAACGCGCCAAAGGAGCGCTCGACCCGGAGCTATGGACGTGCGCCTGCGAAACAATCTGATTCAAACCCGCGAGCGGCGGCGACCGCGGGATGAATATTTCATCGGCTTTCGTTTTGGCTCGATTTTCAAAATTCCGGTGCCGCTTTTTACTTCCATGATCTGGTCGCGCAAAAGCGCCGCGCGTTCGAATTCGAGATTCGCAGAGGCTTCCTGCATCTCGTCTTCCAATTCGCGGAGCAATTCGGTCACATTAAAATCACCGCCGGCCTCCTGAATAACGGAGGCAGCGATTTCTCGCCCGCGGATAATGGTGTGCAGACTCTCCTGCACTGCGCGCCGAACTGTTTGCGGAGTGATGCCGTGCTTCTCGTTATATTCCAGCTGTTTCGCGCGCCGGTATTCCGAAATCGACATGAGCCCTTCCATGCTTTGGGTGACCTGATCGGCGAACAGCACTACTTCACCGTTCACATGTCGCGCGGCCCGACCTGCGGTTTGAATGAGAGAAGTCTCGCTGCGCAAAAACCCCTCCTTGTCCGCGTCCAGAATGCATACTAGCGAAACTTCGGGAAGATCGAGGCCTTCGCGGAGCAAATTGATACCCACGAGAATGTCGAAATCCGCCGCGCGCAATCCACGTAAAATTTCTACTCTCTCGATTGCGTCGATATCGCTATGCAAGTAGCGAACTTTCAGTCCGACGTCGCGCAGATAATCAGCCAAATCTTCCGCTGTTCGCTTGGTCAGCGTTGTTACCAGAACTCGCTCGCCTTTTTCCACGCGTTGACGACAGAGCTCAATCGTCTCGTCGATCTGACTCTTGAGCGGCTTAAGCGTGATTTTCGGATCGAGAAGCCCAGTAGGACGGATGATCTGCTCGACAACGAGCTGCGCACCCGGCGTGTGCACGTCGAATTTTTCCGCGGGCTCATCCGTACGCGAAACCCGAACTTCTGAATTGGACCTTGAGCGTTGCGCGCGTACTCGCGACTTATCGGAGTTGAGCGTCTGCTCGCGATTTATCGGAATCGAGCGTTTTTCGCCGGCTACGGCAAACGGCACAAGTTCAGCTTCCCCGATTCGTTGTCGCCGATGCGGGATATATCCTTTGTTTCCAGCCATGCTGTTTTGAATTTCAAATTCTGCCGGCGTCGCGCTGACGTAAACGAGCTGGTTCGTCAGCTTCATGAACTCGTCGAAATTGAGCGGTCGATTATCGAGGGCGCTGGGAAGGCGGAACCCGTAATTTACAAGGACGGTCTTGCGGGAGCGGTCGCCCTCGTACATTCCGCCGATCTGTGGGATCGTAGCGTGCGATTCATCGATGACTACCAGAAAATCTTTCGGGAAAAAATCGATGATCGTGTACGGCTTGGAGCCCGGTGGCCGACCGGACAAATGGCGCGAATAATTCTCGATTCCGTTGCAGAACCCCATTTCGTGCAACATTTCCAGGTCGTATTCGGTGCGCATGCGCAGGCGCTGCGCTTCCAGAAGTTTGTTTTGTGACTCGAGTTCTATAATTCGTTCTTCCAATTCATCTCGGATCGTGCGCAACGCGCGATTGAGCTTGTCCGCCGGAGTCACGAATTGCTTGGCAGGATAAAACGTAATTACGGACAGAGATTCGTGCGCGTGCCCGGTCAACGGATCAAATCGCGTGATCGCTTCGATTTCGTCGCCGAAGAATTCGATCCGGATGCCTTCTTCGTCAGCGGAACCGGGATAAACTTCCACGACGTCGCCTCTGACGCGGAACCTGCCGCGCGCGAAGTTAACGTCGTTGCGGTCGTATAACATCTCGATTAGACGACTGAGCACGGCTTCGCGCGAAATGTGCTGTCCGCGTTTTATGGTCAGCAGCATCTGTAAATAATCTTCCGGCGAAGTGACGCCGTAGATGCAGGAGACACTGGCTACCACGATTGTGTCACGGCGCGAAAGCAGCGCGCTGGTCGCGGCAAGCCGTAACCGCTCGATCTCTTCATTAATGGAGGAATCCTTCTCAATGTAGGTGTCGGAGCGGGGGATATAAGCTTCAGGCTGGTAATAATCGAAATAACTGACGAAATACTCGACAGCGTTCCGCGGGAAGAATTGCTTGAACTCGGAGTAAAGCTGGGCGGCAAGCGTTTTATTGTGCGAAATAACGAGCGTAGGCCGGTCCAGTTGTTGGATTACGTTTGCTATAGTGAAAGTCTTGCCCGAACCGGTAACGCCCAGCAGCGTCTGATGCCGGTTACCACCTTCAATGGACTTCAGCAGCTTGGCAATCGCCTGCTCCTGGTCTCCGCGCGGTTTGTAGTTCGACTGGAGCTGAAAAGACATTTAACAATCTAGCAGCGACTGCTGATAATTCCCAGTAGTCGTCTGGTGACGATGAGCCTTAAGCGGTCCAGATTTGTCCCAGGACTCTGCGGAAGTTCCCGCCGAGAATCAGTTCGATATCTGCGTCGCTGTACCCACGGCGAATCAGACCGTCAGTGATGTCAAACACGCGCTTATAGTGGTTTACACCATCCGTATCCATTTTGTCGCGGAAGGCGTAACTGGATTTGTAGAGGCTCCTTAACCATTTTTTATAGTCCTCCGGGAGCGCGTCGTAACCATCGAGATCGATATCGCTGCCTATGCCTACGTGTTCGACCCCGACCAGCTTGGCGACATGATCGTAATGGTCGAGCACGTTCTCTATCGTCGTGGGTTCCTTGGGAGAGACGAAATTGCGGACGCCAGTGATACCCATGACTCCGCCTTTTGCTGCCATCTTGCGGATCGCTTCGTCGGTTTTGCACTGCGGCTGGTCAGGATTGAGGGAGCGACAATTTGCATGAGTGATCAGGACAGGCGCTTTAGAAATTTCAAATGCATCAAGGGTAGTGTGGTCGCCGCAATGCGCGACGTCGACCGCCATTCGTACTTTATTCATCCGATCGATGATGGTAACGCCGAAATCACTGATTCCATCGTCGCGCCGCTCCGTGCTTCCGTTGCCGATCAAGTTGCGGGTGTTATAGGTGAGCAGCGATATGCGTTGCCCGAGCTGATAGAAACGATCGACGTCGTCCGGGGTCCGAAAATGCTCCGAGTTTTGCAGCCCCAGAATGATGCCGATTTTGCCTGAGCTCCTCGCGGTGCCGATGCCTGCCGCGTCGTCCACGCGCATGAGGCGTTCCCCGTGATGCGCGATAAATCCATTCCACAGACCGAGAAACCACATTACCTGGTCGTATGCATTTGGTCCCACCGTTCCTACTCCGACGTGCATCACGTCGATTCTGGAATCTTTAAAGCGCTGAAAATCAGCAGCGGTAAATGTTTCAGGATTGGTGAACCAGGTCGGGCGCTTGTCTCCCTTGAACGGCGCCAGCACTCCGAGCAGCGTGAAGGGGTTAAGCATGTCCACTATTGTGGCCCGGTGAACGAGCTCGACGGCCCGGGCTGAGTATTTTGTAGCGCTCTCCGCGAAGAGCTGAAACCAGCCGCGATTGATCGTGGGCGCGGTGATTGTCGTTGCGGCAACACCTAGCAAGCGTTTCAAGGACTGACGGCGCGTTATCATGGCTGGGCTTTCTCGGCAATTTGTGTCGATTTTAGGGTTAGTTGACAGAAAAACCAGTTTTCTGGAATTATGGGCCGGTGAAGACAACGCTCGATTTGCCCGACGAGTTCATCATCGCGATTAGTTGTGCTCCCGGTCGATGCTGATATCATCGTTTACCTCTTGGTCTTTGGCGACCACACTTCAGCCGTGCCAACGTTAGCGGAAGCATTGGCAACGCCGTGATGCATACTACGAGAATGGGCAGAGCGCGGTTATGAATTTGAAAAATTGCTTGGCAGGCTGAAACGATATGTCCGCTAGCGCTGGCGCCGGTGTGCGACTGGAGATCGGCCATGTCTTGTTCATGGATTTGGTCGGCTACTCCAAGTTACTTTTGGACGAGCAGCGCGAGCTCTTAGAACGCCTGACTGAAATCGTCCGCAACACCGAGCAAGTTCGCGCTGCGGAAGCGACAGATAAACTGATTCGTCTTCCGGCCGGAGACGGAATGGCGCTGGTTTTTTTCAACAGCCCCGAGGCGCCCGTGCAATGCGCGATCGAGGTCGCTGAAAAGCTAAAGCAATATCCTGAGCTGAAGCTTCGGATGGGAATTCACAGCGGGCCGGTGAATGAAGTTCGCGATGTCAATGGTCGAGCAAATGTTGCGGGCGCAGGAATTAATATTGCACAGCGAGTGATGGATTGTGGTGATGCAGGTCACATTCTCTTGTCCAAGCGCGTGGCCGAAGACATGGCGCATTCTCGCCAATGGCGCATGTATCTACATGATCTGGGCGAGTGCGCCGTAAAGCATGGTGTCCCCATATTCATCGTGAATCTCTACACGGATGAAATTGGGAACGCGGAATTGCCGGAGACGGTCAGGCAATGGCAATCGGAGCAAGCCGCGCAGGCGGCAGATGAGTCATCGATTCCTCCACGCAAATATGTGTTGATCGCGGCTGCTACTCTCTTGATCGCCGTCGGCAGCTTTGGCCTTTGGCTCTATTTCAAACAACCGGCAGCAACATCGCTAGTGCCAGAGAAAACCATTGCGGTCCTGCCATTCCAAAACTTCAGTCCAGACAAAGACAATGCATTTTTCGCAGACGGTGTTCAGGACGACATCCTTACCAGTCTGGCAAAGATTAAAGACCTCAGGGTCACTAGCCGTTCGTCTGTGATGAAGTTTCGCGACGCCGCAGAGCAGAACCTTCGCCAGATCGGCAAAGCGCTTGGCGTGGCAAACGTCCTCGAAGGTAGCGTGCGGCGAGAAGGGGACCGGGTAGTGGTCAATGTGCAATTGATCGATGCGAATAGTGCCCGGCAGATCTGGGCGAACCGATACGACCGCACCCTGGCTGACTCGCTGGGGTTACAAGGCGAGTTGGCCAGTGAAATCGCCGACGCTCTGCGCGCTACGCTGAGTACGGATGAGCAAGCGCGAGTAACAGCCAAGCCTACGCAGAATCCCGATGCATATGTGTTTTATTTACGGGCGAATCAACTCTCGCGAAACCCCGACACACTGCTGGAGGATTACAAGACTGCAGAGCAACTTTACCTGCAAGCGATAGCGCTCGACCCGGACTTTGCGCTTGCCCACGCGCGGCTTGCGTCTGTTTTTGCTGAGATTTTCCATTACTACGAACCGACTGAGGATTGGAAAAACAAAGCTCGCACTGAAGCGCAAATTGCTTTGCGTCTCCAACCCAACTTGGCAGAAGCGCATTTTGCCCTTGGCCAATGCATCTACTGGATGGATCAGGATTACGACCGCGCACTCGAACAATTCGATATCGCTGCCCGTTTGTCGCCAAGCGACGGAGATATCGCTCGTTTAATTGCGGCGATAAAACGCCGGCAGGGTAAGTGGCAAGAATCGCTCGAGGAGTACGAGCAGGTTGCGAAGCTAGATCCGCAAAATCCAAATACTGTCCGCGAGCTTATCTTTACAAACACAGCGATGCGTCGTTGGCCGGAAGCTGCGCGGTGGGTAGAACAGCTGCGCGCTATGGCGCCTGCATCCATCATTTCGAAAATTCAAAGAGGTTACGTGGACTTTTGGTGGAACGGAGACACCAGCCTATTGAAGTCTTTGTTGAATCAAATCCCTTCCGACGGCGATCCTGATGGTTCGGTTGCCTCTGCTCGATGGGAGGTCGCGATGCTGAATCGAGATTACGCGGCAGCCCGACGCGCAATCGAGGCGTCGACTGCCAAAGAACTCTCATACACGGGGGAGGCATCAACGCCGCGGGCTTTCTTTGAGGGCTGCATCGCCCTGGCACAAGGTGATGTCGTGGGAGCGCAAAAATATTTTCAAGACGCGCAACCTGTTTTTGAAAACGCGGTCAAAGAGGCGCCGTTGAGCGCTATTCGGCATGCTAACCTAGGCTGGCTCTACGCATTTATGGGGCGTAAAGAGGACGCGATCCGGGAAGGCCGCCGTGCGGTCGAACTGAAGCCGGAATCTAAAGATGCCGTTGACGGCGTGATTGTGAATTGTTACCTCGCGTTGATTTATGCTCGCGTCGGTGAAAAGGACCTGGCGTTTCCGCTCCTCCAGCGATTGCTCAAAACGCCTGGCGCAGTGGACAGCGTCGATTACAGCATAACCGTTAACGATCTGAAATATCGCTGGGAATGGGACCCTATTCGGAGTGATCCGCGTTTTCAAAAACTCCTCGAACACCCAGCGAAGTGACTCGTCGGCGCTTAACCTTCGTCAGGTATGGGCTGACTCTGGTGCAATCGAATTCAATTGCTCGTCCGCTTCAATCGAACTCCGAACTTGTCGATTGCCAACGGCGGACAAAATATGAGGCTTAATCTGCCAACCGAGTAGTGAATCCGAAAAAGTTTTTTTCCGAGCTAAAACGACGAAGAGTTTACAGCGTCGCCGTCGCCTATCTAGTAGGTGGGTGGGCGCTCGCTCAAGGCATTGCTCAGGTCTTGCCGGTGTTCAACATCTCGAATTGGGTCGTGCGCCTTATTGTGCTGCTAGTCATACTGGGATTTCCAGTTGCGCTCGTGCTTTCTTGGTTCTTCGATCTTACGCGGTACGGAATTGTCCGAACGCCCGATCTCGACGCTCGCAGTATCAACACCGTCCGATCTATACGCGATTCCCGTGGAGACGATTCAACCGAAAAATCGATTGCCGTTTTGCCTTTCAACGACTTGAGCCCGTCCAAAGACCATGCCTACTTCGGCGAGGGTATTGCAGAGGAGCTTCTGGGAGCGCTGGCGAAAGTTGATGGCCTGCGCGTTGCCGCGCGCAGATCTTCATTCTGGTTTAAGGACAAAGAGGCCGAGTTAGGTGAAATCGCATCAAAATTAAATGTGGGGCACGTGCTTGAGGGCAGTGTCCGTCGCGACGGCAATCGAGTGCGAATCACCGCAGAACTGATCGACGCGGGTGACGGATTTACCATTTGGTCGGAAACATATGAGCGTGAAATGCACGGAATTTTTGCGCTACAGGATGAGATCACTGGTTCTATTGTCGATACTCTCAAACTCAAACTTGCGATTTTGCCCTCGCGTCCGGCTCGGAGTACGGATGCGTACGATGCTTATTTGGAGGGCCTCGTTTATTCCGACAAGAATACCGAACCCGAGCTGCGAAAAAGTCTCGAATTTTTTCAGCAGGCGCTCGAAAAAGACCCCAGGTTTAGTCGAGCATGGACTGGAATCGCGAAGGCCTGGCTATGGCTGGCTGACGCTTATGTCTCGCCGCTTGAAGCGTATCCGAAGGTCCGCGACGCCGCTGTTCGTGCTTTGGAACTCGATGACGAGGAAGCAGAGGCCCACGTGTATCTCGCCGAGACCAAACGTATCCTCGATTGGGACCTTGATGGAGCGGAGGCGGAATTCAATCGTGCGGTCGCAATCGATCCGAATTCGACGCCGTCGAATTATTTTATCGCTGCGCTTTACGCTGCCCGCGGTGACCGCGACAAAGCACTGGCTTACTTGCAGCGCACATCGAAGATCGATCCGGCCTCACTTTGGGTGAGTAATTTCGCCTGCGAGCTTTACCGTTATTTCGGCCTTTACGATGAAGCGATTGCGGCCGGAGAACGCGCGCTCCAACTTGATCCGACATTTGCCCATTATGGCGAGCCATCGCTTGCAGCGCTTTATCGCGAGATGGGGCGCTTCGATGACGCAATTGCTCTCTACGAAAAAGCGCGAGAGTTCACTGGAAGGCCAGGGTTTGGTCTGGCGATCACTTACGCGCGCATGAAGCAGCGCAAGGAGGCGCTGGAAGCTCTTGAAGGAGCTGTCGCGGGCTGGGGCTATCGACCGGGTGATGCAATTGCACACGTGCACGTAACGCTTGGCGCCCATGACGATGCAATTCGCGAACTCGAACGCGCATGCGACCAACGTTCGTCATCCTTGCACGGGGTCGGCATCGCTCCCGAATTTGTGCCGCTTCGTTCGGACAAACGTTTCAGGTCAATTCTTCAAAAAATCGGACTCGAACCCGAAAAGATTTTCGCGGCGACAGCGGCCTGATCATTGCACAATCGCGTCTCGCCCGTGGCCGTGAGAGCGCACACCGTATTTGTTTAAATCCTGCTGCGCCACGTGCATTCCGTAGAGCAGGATCGCAATCAAGCCGAAGTATAATATCGACATCGTCCAGCGTTGGGCCGGTGTGACTTCGAAGTACCGCTGTTCTTCCTCGGTTCGTTTGCGGAACAGCGAATAGATCCGCGGCAGCGACAGGAGCACAATCAACCAAATGATAAAATTTGGATATTTCCACCCGAACCACAGTAGCAAGGCCAATCCTGGCAACCAAAGCCAGCGTGAGAGCGCCGTCACGATGCGTCCGCCATCCAGCATTCCTACCGGCGTCAGATTAAATAGATTGAGAAAATATCCAAACCAGGCGAGCGCAATGAAAAGCGGCGCGGCAAAGACTTCGCCCAGGAAGTTGCAAACCAACGCGCCAAGGCTCCCCAGCATCGGACCGCCGATCCCGACGCATGCTTCCATCCAGGCATTCCGCGGCGCTTCTTTAAGCGCGATAAACGCGCCCATAAACGGAATAAAAACCGGCGCGCCGACTTTGAGTCCGAACTTTTTGGCGACAAGCAAATGACCGGTTTCGTGTACCAACAAAAGCAGGACAAAACCCAGCGCGAATTGCCAGCCCCAAATCTGGGTATAGACCCAGATCATCAGCAGCATCGTTCCACCGGATTTCAGCAGGATCGGCAGGAATTTCAGAAGCGGAAGAACCGCAAACTTCAATTTCGCAAAAAACTTCGCGATCAGTACTCCCACCACTGCAAGTGGTCCGAGCGCTTTTTTTATTCGGCTCCAGGCCGTCTCCTCGGAGGGAGCCTTGTATTCCTCGGTTGGTTCAGCTTGAAGATTCATCGCTTCGATCAGGTTGAATCGTTACGTTACCGAGAAATTGTAGGGCGTTTCTGTGAAACGCCAACTTCCGGCGTCTGACACAGACGCCCTACAACTCACTAAATGCGGCACCTAGGTGATCGAGCACATCCCGCGGCAATAGCGATTGCTCGCCTTTGTCGTCATTAAAACCGCGGTCTTCGAAATTCCTTGGATCATAAAAATTATCGAGGAGTAGGGCGCGGGTGCGGTGTCGGTCGAAGCCTCGGTGTCGGAGTTGTTCTAGGTGTAGGTGTCGCCGTCGGTGTAGCCGTGGGTGTCGATGTGGGAGTGGCAGTTGGGGTTGGAGTTGGAGTTCCCGCCGAGCTTGACTCTCTATCGAAGAACGCATCCTGCTGGGAAATTCCGCTGATGGTCACACGCCCATCCACCCATGCATGCAAGTGCTGGTCGAGCGCGGAGGAGCCGTAGTCGTAGTCGCTCGCGTACGCTGCGACGATTCCCGGGTCGGGCTGGTCAGGAAGCGGGGTAACTATGTCTGAGACGGGCATGTCTGGCAGCCAACTCACGCCATTATCGGTGGACTTGCGTCCCCATATCCTGTAGCAAGGGACAGCTGGGTTACCTTTGGCGCAGCTCTCGGTCTCGCGCTGGTCGTACCACGTGGCAAAAACGCTGCCATCTGTGGTGGCTGACAAGCTGGGCTGCCATTGGGCGCGGGTAGTGGCATCCGTGTTCAACTTGAACGGCGTCCCAAAGGTCACACCGCCGTCGGTGGAACGGATGTAATAGACGTCGCCAGGATCACTTCCTGCGCCGTGCTGGGCATAGACCAGGTGAACTATGCCGTTCAGCGCGGCAGGTTCACCCCAGCCTTCGTGGCGCCAGTAGCCGCCGCCATCCGGGAACATGACGGCGAAGTAACCGACAGAGCCAACGCCCGGTCCTGGGAAGGTGGGACCGGTGTAGGTGTTAGTCCAGGTGTTACCGCCGTCGGTGGACTTGAAGATGTAATTGGTGTCGTTGTGAGGGAAACCTCCGCCTCCTTCATCCATGCCGGCGATGTACACGTCGCCTGTCGTGAGGTCGCCGGTAATCTGGACGTCACGGATGAAGGTATTCTGGGTACTCACCATGATCGGGCTGTGCCATGTCGCGCCGTTATCGGTGGAGAAGGTACAGAAAATGTCCGCGGTGGGTTGATTAAAATCGTTCCATGAAACATACATCCGCCCAAAGAATGGAGAGGACGGGTTATTATCAGCCCAGCCAGATTGTCGATCGTCGCTACTGCCGGTGTGAATGCAGAAATGAGTCCAGCTATCTGGATCCCAGGGAGTGGTGGACTTGAATCCGCCTAAGCCAGGACAATCACCATCCAGCCAGATAGTGAACCAGGTCTGGCTTGGCTTGTTGTACAGGACGACGGGGCTACCAGAATTGGGGAAGGGGCTTTGGCCGCTAGCGGTGGTAAGCCGGGTGAAGGTGTTGCCGCCGTCTGTGGAGACCGATGCGCCGGCACCGCTGCTGGGGCTGGCGTTGCTGCCTCGCGCGTCGTTGTAGGCGACCACGATCTGGAGAGAATTATCCGGGTTACCCGCAGTGAATGTCGTCGATTGATCGATGTGAGGAAAGGTCTCGGTGCCTGTGATCAGGTCGACATCCGTTGTGCCATACACCACAGGTCGCAACAATTTTTGGACAAGGCGAGAGAAGGTGCCGGTTGAGGAAGCTGAACCTCCTTGCGTTTCACCGCAGAAAATCATGATGGCTCCGGCCCGCAGGTTTTCTTGTTTGTCGATGCCCAGTTCGTGAATCTTGGAGCAGTCAAATAAGGCAGGGACCAGCGGATCAATAGATCTGGTCGTGTTGCCATACTTCTGCTGTGCTTGTACGGAAAAGCTGTCAAAGCTCGGTAGCGCTAGCAGGATGCCCGCCAGGACCATACCCGAGCTGGCTACAACGCGCACATTGAAGAAAGAGGATCGAGCTGTGTGGTTCTTGTTCATCGATAAAAACCTAGATTGAATTCCTGGTGAGTGTTCGCGGTGTTTGTGAACTGGATTTCGTTTTAATGAGTGATGAGAAGGTTTTATTTTAAGGTTTTTGCTGTCCCTAGGTTTTATCAAAACCCGAGAAAAAATGAGAAGCTTTTTCGAGAATTAGACTGCGAAACTGTCCCTGCAGGAACAATGCGCTACGGCATTCGGATTTGTGACTGTGAAACGCCAACTTTCGGCGTCTGACACAGACGCCCTACAGTTCGTTAAAGGCAGTGCCCAGATGATCAAGAATGTCGCGCGGCAGTAACGATTGCTCGCTCTGGTTACCATTAAAAATTGCGATTTCCGCGGCACGACCGCATAACCACGCGCCGAGTCGCGCCGCATCATAAAGTGACAAACCTTGTCCCAGCAATCCTGCGCAGACTCCGGTTAGAATATCGCCCATTCCGCCTGTGGCCATTCCCGGATTGCCGGTCGTGTTATAGCTTAGCGGGCGATCCCGTTCAGCCACGATCGTCCGGCTGCCTTTCAATAAGAGCGTGACCGGAAAACGCTGACAGAATTTCGTTGCCGTCTTGGCGCGTGTCTCTTTTTCGTCGGGCCAAAGTCGTTTCATCTCGCCAGGATGCGGCGTGAGCAGTCGTTTGCCTTTGCAATGTTTGAGCGCCGAGGTTTTTTCCGCCAAAATATTCAAGGCGTCCGCGTCGATCACCATAGGTTGTTTCGCTTTTTCGATCAGCTCGAGAATTTCGGCAGCGGGCGATTTTCCAAGACCGGGTCCGACTGCCCAGACGTCGGCCTTTTTTTTGAGTAAATCGCGGTAAGACTGGAGCGGTTTAACCATTGATTCCATTGGCGCGGCGCTTGCGACAATCTCGTAGATTTCTTCGGGAACAAAGACCTCGACCAGCCCTGCGCCTGCACGCAACGCGCCCTGCGAAGTCATCAGGGCTGCACCGATGAATCCCCTGGAACCGGCAACAACACCAATGCGGCCACACTGGTTCTTGTACGTGCTGAATTTGCGCCTCGGCAGCAATTCCCGAACAACCGGCAAAGCGGCGACAACGTCTTTCGCTTTTTTTTCCGGAGATCGCAGTTCATCCAGGTGCACAACTTCCAGCCTGCCCACGAAGTTCAGCGCGTCGTCGGCCAGCAATCCTGGCTTTGCGAATCCTATCGTGACTGTAAAATCCGCGACCACACAGTCGCGATCGGTTTTACCTGAATCACCGTCGAGACCGGTTGGAAGATCGACGGCGAACACGTAAGCGCCCTTGGTTGCCCGCAACTGATTGATGGAGCGACACGCCGCACGGATCGGATCGCGCAGCGGCGGCTTCGCGCCCAGCCCGAGTAAACCGTCAAGAATTATCAGCGGGGCTGCAGTGGCGATGTACGCTTGCGCCGCCAGTGCTTCCTCCGCCGCGGACAACTCCTCGGCGGCTTCTGCGAAAAGCTCGACAAAGATGACGCCGAGATCAGCTCCGCTACCGCGGGATAGGGTCGCCCCTGGAATCCCGGGCGGTCTACGGCGCAAGCTTTCAAGTTTTTTGCGCATCAGTCCGTTGCAATCGCGTTCCTGAAAAGCAAGTCGCACTTCAATCTTCCACCCGACGCGCCGTAAACGATCAGCAGCAACCAGCGCGTCGCCGGCATTGTTACCTTTGCCCGCAAACACGATGCACCTGCCGGGTTTACCTAAAAACCTGGTGACCGCCTGCGCGACGCCGGCGCCGGCCTTGTCCATTAGTGCTTCAACTTCGACTCCCCGCGCGAAAGCAGCTTCTTCCGCCGCTCGCATCTGCGTCGAAGTCAGGATTGGAAGGTTCAATTATCCCTCCCGATCTTTTGAGCCCGTTTTTGCCTCCGACCCGGCTGGTTTCGATGAGCTCTTCTTCCGTCGCGTGCTTTTTTTGTGTGAGCGCTTGGATCGGCGCCCCTTAGATTTGGCCACCCTGGTTTGATCGATGTACGGTTGCAACGGAATGCTTTCATCCGTCGCCACTCGCGTTGTCGAGCGCGCGCTCGCGACAGTGTTGCGGCCACGGACGCCGGCTGCAATTTCTTCTGCGAGCTTTTGACGGTAAGCAGCGCTTTGCGCCAACGCTGCTTCGGTCGGGTTGGTAAGAAAACCGCACTCTACCAGCACTGCAGGATTCCTGTTTTTTCGCAAAACGAAGTAACCCCGGCGTCGCACATTGCGATTTGAGGAAGCCGCTCCGCCCGCTACGTAGTAATGAATAGCCGACGCTAGCGGGAGGCTCTCCCGGTCGTAAAAATAAGTTTCGATCCCGCTGGCGCCGCTGCGCTTGGCCGAGTTGAAATGGACGGAAACGAAAATCGCGTTGTCATAAGAGTTGGCGATCGCAACGCGCGTTCCGAGTGGAACGAACACGTCGCTGTCGCGGGTCATCACCACGCGATACCCGCTTGCCGCCAGTGCCTTCTTTAACCGTTGCGCAACGTCAAGGGTTACCTCTTTTTCGGCAACCCTCTGGCCTGGAATTCCGCCGCGGTCATGGCCGCCATGACCCGCGTCGATCACCACGGTAGTAGATGAGCCGCTGTCTTTAGAAGCTCGCTTCGCGTGAGCCGTAGAGAGAGTCCCCAGTAATGCGATCAGCAAACTGGAGGCAAACAGATGGAATCGGTAAAGATTTGTCGGCATCGCTAATCGTCCTTCGGCAGTTCGGGCGGGCGAGCTGACAGTTTCGGTGCTGTGCCACGGGAGCTTTGCGCGGCCGGCGATTCAATCGTGCCGCCGCGCACTGCCACTTCGCCATTGCCGGAGCGAACGAGCTTTGGCCGTGTTTTGGTTTCCATGAAAGAGGAGTGTGCCAGCAATTCACCATTCAAGCCGATGCGCGAATACGCCCAGGCGCGCGGGGCGGAGCAATGCAGAACATGCAATTGATTTGCGTGATCGATCTCCGCCTGTGGTTCTTCAAACGCGATAGCACGGCCTAACGAATAAGTCGCATACACAATTCCACCGTCCTTGTCCTGCACGCGCACGTACAAAGAAGTATGGTCCGGAAAGCGGTTGGTGAGAAGCGAGTACGTGCGCACATTGCCGCGCGCGGCAACGCGATCGGGGATGCCGACTGTTTGCTGCCAGATTGGTCGTGCGTCGGTTATTTCAAAAACCCGCGTGGGGGAATAGAAAAACTTTCCCAGATCGGCAAAATAAACATTCGTCCGCACGTGATAAGTGCCGAAATCCTGCACAGGATAAAGTGGAGTCAGATTGATCTGATGCGTGACTCTCTGCCCGGCTTCGACCTTCAAAGGCGCCTGACCGCTTTCTGCGCTCATTGGCGCAATGGGCTGGCCTTCGTTTCCGGTTATCTCAAACCCAAGCCACGATTGCCCGTCGGCATTGTGAAGGTCGATGTCGCGTCCGGCCAGATTAGTGATGCTGAGTGTCGCTACCACCGGTTCGTAAGCGATGTACTGCAATCGTTTGAATTTCAGGTCCACCTGAATTTGGGCTTCGGCTTTCGCGGTAAAAAGCAGAAGGCATGTGATCGACAGAATACGCTTGATCACATTGCTAGACGACGAAATCCGAATGACGCGGTTGGTTAAAACGTTAAGAGAGTCAAAAAAGTTACAACGTTTAAGCATCGTCACTCTGTTCAGCCGGTCTTTGTAGCCTTTTTGACCTTGTACCGCGCGTGGCGTTCATTGTGCCGAGCTGTTCTCGGCCGCAGGAAAAAGCTGTAAAAGCCGCGAAGGCTCGGCCTGAACGGCCTGCAATTTGTCATCGTAATAAATTCGGATCC
>DASSFL010000322.1:0-14422 GCA_035694525.1 Candidatus Udaeobacter sp.
CCGGAAGTTTATATGGCCATTGGTGCGATTGAGCGTCGTCAAGGCAAATGGAAGGAGTCCACCGCGAATCTGGAGAGAGCCGCATCGCTCAGTCCAAAGGACGCCTGGGTTTTGCAAAATCTTGCTGACAATTATTACGCAAACAGAAATTTCGAAACTGCGGAGAAGATTTTCGATCGTGCAATCGAGGCTGCACCCCAGTCATTGGGTCCGCGCGCGGAGAAGGCGAAGCTTGCGCTTGATTGGAAGGGAAATCTAGGCCTGATGGAGAAAGAGCTCACGCAATTCCCGGCAGGCGTCGATCCAGACGGGCTCGTCACGTTCTCACGTGTGCAGCTTTTGCTGCTGCAGCGAAAATTCCCGGACGCAATCGCGCTTCTAAAGCAATCGCCTCAAGACGTCTTTCACTATCAGCCAAGAGAATTTTTTGAGGGCGCGATTTATACGTTCTTGAATGATAAGGAAAAGGCGGTCTCTGCCTTTGAACGTGCTCGGCCAATCGCAGAAAAAGCCTTGCGTGAAAGCCCGAATGACGCGTCACGCCACGTAACCCTCGGATTCATTCTAGCCGGGATTGGTCAGAAGAACGCGGCCATTGCCGAAGGCAAACGTGCCGTCGAACTTCTGCCCGAATCTCAAGACGCCTTCGACGGGCCAAAGATGAACGTCCATCTTGCTCAAATCTACGCCTGGACAGGCGAAAACGATCAGGCCCTTGAGCTTCTTGACCGCTCGCTGAACACCCCAAATGGGGTGACAGTTCCCTTCCTAAGACTCGACCCGATGTGGGACCCACTGCGAAGCGATCCACGTTTTCAGGCTTTGATCGACAGGTACGCCGCGAAAGCCTAGGGCCGGATTCTCTATTCCACTGTCACCAGCGCCATCACACGAATGGCACAAGAAAAGGTCGCAAAGCGAACGACCACCGTGTGGAATGAACGACGCCTTTCATTTTCGTGTCCATTCTTTGCCGTTGAACTATAGTTCCGGGCAGTCCAAATCTCTTGTTATGAGCGGCTTCTTCGAGGAAGTGAAACGGCGCAAGGTGTACCGCGTGGCGGCGGCTTACATCATCGCTGCGGGAGGCGTCATACAGCTGGCGTCCGCTGCATTTCCGGCGTGGGAATTGCCAAACTGGGCGCTGCGTTTGGTAATCGCACTGTTGCTTCTCGGCTTTCCGATCGCGCTGGTGCTTGCCTGGGCGTACGACATCACTGCGCAGGGCGTTCGCGCGACGCCAACGGCGGGGGCGCCCGGATCGCATCGTCGCCGGAATATCATCATGCTGGTGGCGACCGGCGTGATCATTTCCGCTGCAGCCGGGTTTTTTCTGCTGCCTCGCGTCTCGGCGCACAAGGTCGACAAGTCGATTGCAGTGTTGCCGTTTGAAAATCTGAGCGACGAAAAGGAGAACGCTTATTTTGCGGACGGCATTCAGGACGACGTGCTCACGAATTTATCGAAGATTGGCGACCTGAAAGTGATTTCACGTACATCGGTCATGCCGTATCGAGGGAAAGCATCCAACGTTCGTGAAATCGGAAAAGCGCTTGGGGTTGGTTCCATTCTGGAAGGCAGCGTTCGGCGCATAGGCAATCGGGTGCGGGTGAATGTGCAATTAATTAACGCAGAAAACGACGAGCACATTTGGGCTGAAGATTACGATCGCGAGCTGACAGATGTGTTCGCGATTCAGACCGATCTGGCCCAAAAGATCGCGACTGAACTGCGGGCAAAATTGTCGCCAAGCGAAAAAGCGCAGATGGAACGCAAGCCCACTGAAAACGGCGAGGCCTATCTCGCTTTTGTCCAGGCACATAATCTCCAGAACGCCGTCGAGGACTTCGGAAAACTCAAACAAAGCGAGCAGCTTTATGCGCGCGCCGTCGAGCTCGACCCGAAATTTGCGCTCGCTCTTGCGCGCTACTCGCAGTTGGAAAGTTGGATCTTTCACATCTACGAGCCCACTCGGGAACGGCGCCAAAAAGCCCGCGCTCTCGCCGAGCAGGCACTGCAATTACAGCCTGACCTGCCAGAGGCACACTTAGCCATGGGGTTTTCTTATTATTACGGCGACAACAATTACGATGCGGCGCAGAAAGAATTCGAAATCGCGCGGCGCGGATTGCCTAACGAATCGGAAGTTTATCTCGCTCTCGGCGCGATCCAGCGCCGCCAGGGCAAATGGGCCGAATCGACTGCGAACCTTGAAAAGTCCGCCAATTTGAATCCGAAAGACAGCTGGCCGCTGCAGCAGCTTGCTAACAATTACCAGGTGCTGCGGAACTTCGATGCGGCCAACAAAACAATCGACCGCGGGCTCCAAATTAACCCAACAGAGGTGGGACTTTGGGAGACCAAGTCCAAGCTGGCTTTCTTCGAAAAAGGCGATCTGAGCGTCTCGGAGAAAGCATTTCAGACGGTGAAATCGATGCCGATGGACGACAAGGACAAACTTAGGATCGCCGGCTCGCGCGCGGACGTCTTTGTTTTGGAACGGAAATACCAGGAAGGATTGCGCGAAGCGGAAAGCCTGCCGGACGATCTCCTCGCACCGATTCACCCCGCAGCCTTGTATAGCAAATATTTTCTCATCGGCTTTGCACGAAAGGCGCTTCAGGACGAACCCGGCGCGCGAGCTGCCTTCCTGAAAGCAAAAGACCTCCTCGAAGCGCAACTGAAAGAAAGTCCCGATGCGCCGGACATGCATATTCAGCTCGCGAAGGTTCTCGCCCATCTCGGAGAAAAAGACGCCGCGTTAGCTGAAGCGCGGCGCGCCACCGAATTGCTTCCGGAGAGCAAAGACGCCCTTGGCGGCCCGGAAATTGCGGCCGGGGCGGCTGAAGTTCACGCCATTCTCGGCGACAACGGTCGCGCGATTGAAATCCTGGACGGATTGTTGAACCGGCCCAGTGCTGTCACGGTGCAAGTCCTGAAGGTGAATCCGATTTGGGATCCGTTGCGAAGCGATCCGCGTTTTCAGGCGCTGCTGCAGAAATACGGTGGTAAAGCCTAGCCGGTGACGGGATTCGCAGTTCTGCAAAGAGCGTCTGACACATTTATCTCATATGACTCATGCGTTTTAAATGTGCCTTTTTCTTTCTCGCCCTTGCCGCAACCGCACAAGCGGATTGGACGATTCTCTCGACCGCGTCTGAGCCGGGACGCGACGGCCTGGTACACAAACATGTTGTTCTGGAAAACCCCGTTCGCAGTGAACGCATCACCGTTGATCTCGCAATTTTTTCTACAAAGTCCTGCACACTGCGTGTCCTTCAAAATGAAGGTGGTGCAGACGGTCTTGGCGAGATGATGAGACATGAAAAATGTCTGGCCGGTGTAAATGGCGGATACTTCGATGAAAACTTCGCGCCGCTCGGTTTGCGAATCGCGAATGGGCGAATAATCGCTCCGCTACAGCGTGCACGGTTGATCACGGGTGTGCTTGTCGCTTCATCGCGGGGGGTGCAAATCGTGCGCTCCCGAGAATTCTCGCCGCGCCGCGGGGTGGCTGCAGCAATTCAGTGCGGGCCGTTTCTTGTTGAGCGAGGTCAGCCGATCGGCGGTTTGAATGATTCACATCTCGCCCGGCGGACTTTTGCGGCGACGACAAGCAGCAGTCGGGCATTGGTCGGCGTTTGCTCGGCGGTTTCGCTGGCAGAATTGGCGAAGATCCTTGCCACAACGTCGCTCGCTGAGGATTTGAAAATTGAACGCGCGCTAAATCTCGATGGCGGATCGTCGACCGGATTTTGGATCGCTCGGGAAAACAGCAGGGCATTTTCAATTTCGGAACAGAAACCCGTGCGTGATTTTGTAGGGGTTGTGCCAAAGTAAATTGTAGGCCGTCTGTGTCAGACGCCTCTTCTGATTAGAAATCGGCGTTTCGCAGAAACGCCCTACAATTCCCGAAAATCTGTGTAATCTCTCGATTTCGCATGCGTACATTCGGCGGTTTTAGATCGGAGGATAGATTTTTCTACGGCGAGATTCGTGGCGACGAGGTTCACGTCTTGAGAAATCCGTTCTGGATCAACATCGAACCCACAAGCGAGATTGTGAGCCTAACGAATGTCATTGTCGATCTCCCGGTTGCGCCATCGAAGTTGATCGCGGTTGGTTTGAACTACGCAGACCACATTGCGGAAATGAAGCGGGCCACTTTGGGTGCGCCCTTGATCTGGTTCAAATCACCGGCCTCATTGTTGCCACACGATGGCACGATTGAGATTGCATTCCCCGATCACCAAACGGATTTCGAAGCGGAGTTGGCAGTCGTCATTGGCAAGTCCGCGAAAAATGTCCTCGCAGAGCGGGCGCTGGATTTTGTCTTCGGTTACACAATTGGTCTCGATATCAGCGATCGGGACTTACAAAAGACGGAGAAGCAATTTGGCCGTTGCAAATCATTTGATACCTACACACCGATTGGGCCCTTTGTTTATGCCGATCTCGATGCGAGCGATGTTTCCCTTGAGTTGCGGCAGAATGGAGAAGTGCGCCAGAGCACGCGTACCAGCAAAATGATTTACTCGATTGCACAAATTATTTCCTTCGCCAGTCAATCGCTCACACTCTTGCCGGGCGATGTCATCTTAACGGGAACGCCGGCTGGCGTCGGTCCAATTCATCCGGGGGACGAACTTGAAGCAGCAATCGATGATTGGCCGCGTTTGCGGAACAGCGTTGCGATCGCGCGCGATCGTCGTCACACATCCGATGGAACACGTCCAACGAATATAATGTGAAAGACTTGCCTTACGTCCTGCCTCTGGCGATATTGGAGGCAGGGCACACTCTCAGGGAGCAAAAAAGTGAAAAGTTTTGCTGGACTCGCCAGTCATGATTTTGCGATAAAGACAATTCCTGTACCGCAATGGTTCCATCAAATTGCTGATTTAACAAAACTATGAAAACACCATTCATCGCCTCTGTCTGCTTACTAGCGCTTGTAATAACATCCGTGGCGCAATCTCCGCCACCTGTGCAATCTCAGCCCGGAGCTCCCGGTACGCGTCCCGCAGCACAAGCGCCGACAAATCCCGCCGCCGTAAATCCCGCTGCACCCATGCAGTCGCCGGCTACGAACGTGCCGCAAGGGCAGCAGCCTGCGGTGCCAGGAGCATCCATTCCTGTCACGCTAAGCCCGGCGCCGGGAGCCGTGACCAGTCCGGCGGTACCTGGAGCCGTGACCAGTCCGGCCGCTCCAGGAGCCGTGACCAGCCCCGCTGCGGCCATCGGAACCAGTCCGGCTGCGGCTACCGCGACCAGTCCGTCCGCTGCGGTGTCTCCCACTGCGGAAGCACAACCGACAGGTTTTCTCGCCAGCAACTGGTTAATCAGCAAGTTCCATCAAGGCGGGCCCGTGATGTGGCCGATTCTGATTGTGTCAATTATAGCACTCACTGTGGTGATCGAACGATGCTTTTGGTGGAGCGGCCGATGGTTCCGACGCGATCCCAAACGCATTGAGAAGGTGTTTACTGCGATCGAGCAGGGAGATACGACAGAGGCCTCCCGGCTTTCTCGTGGATCACGCGACCCGGTCCTGCGAATGATGTGGAACGGCCTCAATCATCAACACACTTCGCTGCAAGGCGCGTTGCAGGTCGCGGCCGGTATTGAGATCAAGCGGGCCGGTCGATTCCTGGTGGTCATGGATACGCTTGTGACTTTGGCGCCGTTGCTCGGTCTGTTGGGCACGATCACCGGTCTGATCAGGTCGTTCAGTTTTCTGGGCAATGAAGAACTCGCTGTACAGGCCGTCACCGGCGGTATCGCCGAGGCGCTAATCGCCACAGCGTGCGGTCTTGGCATCGCGATCTTCGCGTTGATTCCGTTTAACTTTTTCACTTCGCGTGTGTCTAACTTAGAGTTCGAACTGCAAACCGCAGCCACGAACCTGGAAGTGATGCTCGAAGCACAACACAAGGAGCCCAGGGAGCACAGAGGAGTGGAGATCGAGCACGGTACACCCGCCTCGGCAACCCGGTCTTCAATTTAGGAATTTTCCATGCACGTCGCTTCACCTGTTCCTCACAAGAAAGCACGGATCGAGATCATCCCGTTGATCGATATCATGTTCTTTCTGCTCGCCAGTTTCATGATGGTGAGCTTGAGTCAGGTGCACATGAAAGGAATGAAGGTGAACCTGCCGAGCGGCAGCTCGGGTGAGACACAAACAAAACGCGAATACATCAGCGTCTCGGTCGATAAGGATGGCCATTATTTCTTCGACAAAACTGAAATGACCGATGCTGACATGCAGGCGCGCCTGATCCAGGTGCACCAATCAGATCCGGACGCAAAAGTGTTTGTGCGCGGGGATCGCGACACTGTTCACGGAAACATTGTTCATTTGCTGGATATGCTCCGGTCCGCAGGGTTCTATAAGATTTCATTCGAAATTAAGAGCGAGGCGCTAAAGGGGGTGCCGGCCCCCGGCACGTGATGTAACTATGGCGGAAGAATTACCAAAACCGCTGCTTTATCGGCCACCCGCGGCCTGGTATTTCTGGACCGCTTTTGGTGCTGCATTGGCGATTCACCTTACCGCAGTTGCGCTTGCTCAAAAACACGAGGTGGCGGCTGAAGTGCCTCCCGACATACCGACAGCTGTCATAGAGGCAACACTACAGGCTACTGAAGAACCCACGCCTCCACCGGAAGACATTCCTTTGCCGGAGCCTCCACCGCCGCCCGAGATCCAGCCGGAGTACGTGGAAGAGACAACCCCTCCGCCAAAGAAACCGCAGGCGCAAAAATTCACCCCCATTAAGGCGCCGCAAGCTGCCGGTCGTCCTGGTACCATGTCAATCTCCTCAGCGAAAGCTCTGGCCACTTATGCGCCGCGCCCGCAGTACCCGTATGAGGCGCGTTCACGACATGTTACTGGCAGCGGAGTGTGTGTAGTCGAGGTCGGTCCAAGCGGCAACGTAACCGGCGCCTCGATGGCATCAAGCATCGGAAATCCTATATTAGATAACGCAGCACTCAGTGCCTTTCGGCAATGGCGGTTTAAGCCGGGTTCGGTTTCGAAGGTCAAAATTCCAATCACGTTCACGATGACGGGCGCCCAGTACTGAGGATCTCTGAAATTTTTGATATATGAAAGTCGCTTCACCGGTTCCGCACAAGAGAGCGCGTATTGAGATCATCCCTTTGATCGATATCATGTTCTTTCTACTCGCGAGCTTCATGATGGTGAGTCTGAGCCAGACGCACATGAAAGGGATTCGGGTGAATCTGCCGGCTGCGATTGCTCCGCCCCCAAGCCCGGTAAAAGACTATGTCTCCATCAAGATCCGTGAGGGCAACGTCGTTACTTTTGACAATCAAATCGTGACCGATGACCAGGTGTTACCGCACCTTTTTGAACTGCACCGCGGAAATCCCGAAATCAAGGTCTCGATCAGCGCGGACTTAATGGCAATGCATGGTGATGTGATTGCCGTTCTAGACAAAGTGCGGTCCGCGGGAATCACCAAGGTTGGTTACCAGATCAGGGCGGCAGGCGCTCAGGGTGCTCCGGGCGCCCAGCCTCCGGGAGCTCCCCCGCCACCGCCCCCGCCGGCACCAAAGCCCTAGACTTCGCCGCAAAGCGTCGGCAGTTTGGCTTGCAATTTGCGAATCGCCTTTGCCCGGTGACTGATATCGTTTTTCAGTTCTTCCGGCAGTTCGGCAAAAGTTTCTTCGAACCCGTCTGGAATGAAGATCGGATCGTAGCCGAATCCGTGTGAGCCGCGCGGTCGTTCGGTGATTTTTCCTTCTACGACTCCTTCGACCGTCGCAAGGATCCGGCCATCGCGCGCAACCGCCAGGACGCAACAAAATCGCGCGCGGCGCCGATCGCTCTTCGCATCAACTTTCGCGAGTTGCCTCAGTAACTTGGCGATTTTTTCTTTGTCGCTCGCATTCGCGCCTGCGTAGCGTGCGGAATGAATGCCGGGCGCTCCTCCCAAAGCTTCGACTTCCAGTCCTGAATCGTCCGCGATTACCAAGCCGGGCAATTTTTCTGATACGGCGATCGCTTTGAGTTTCGCATTTTCTTCGAAGGATGTTCCACTCTCCGTTATTTCGGAAATTTCGGGATGTGCGGTCAAATCCCGTACAGCCAAACCTGATCCGAGAATTTGCTCAATCTCGCGCGTTTTATGCGTGTTACGCGTCGCCACAATCAATTGCATGCGCGTTTGACAGGATTCAGGGTTAACCACTAATCCACATGGATGACTGCAAGTAACGGAAGGTCATGAGCGTGAAGAGATTTTTTGTGAATTCGTATTCATTCGTGTCCATTCGTGGTTGAACCATGGACGAGCGCCGCAAACCGTACCCATTCGACCAGTTCGAACCAAAATGGCAGGCTATCTGGGAAGAGCGACAGCTTTTTCACGCGCCCAATCCCGGTGAGAAAGGTTTCGATGACGCCAAACCAAAATTTTACGTCCTCGACATGTTTCCCTACCCGAGTGGCGCAGGCCTGCACGTTGGCCACCCCGAAGGGTACACTGCGACGGATATCATCGCGCGTTACAAGCGCATGCGCGGATTCAATGTCTTGCATCCGATGGGATGGGATGCATTCGGTCTCCCCGCGGAGCAATACGCGATTAAGAGCGGCCAGCACCCGGCGATCACTACGCGCGAAAATATTGCGAGCTTCAAGAACCAGCTCAAGCGAATTGGTTTTTCCTATGATTGGCAACGTGAGATCAACACGACCGATCCGCGCTATTACAAATGGACGCAATGGATTTTTCTCGAGATTTATAATTCCTGGTTCAATTCGGCCACAAATAAAGCCGAGCCCATTTCGACCTATTCGGGCAAAAATCCGGATGAAGTCCGCCTTGCTTATGTCGCGGACGTGCCGGTGAACTGGTGCCAGGAGCTCGGCACTGTTTTGGCTAATGAAGAAGTCGTTGACGGCAAAAGTGAGGTTGGCGGATTTCCGGTCGTGCGGCGACCGATGCGTCAATGGATGTTGCGGATTACAGCGTACGCAGAGCGGTTGCTAAACGAACTCGACAAACTCGATTGGCCCGAGGGAATCAAATTACTCCAGCTCAATTGGATCGGTCGCAGCGAAGGCGCGTTGATTAAATTTCAGATTTCAAACTTCGAATCTCAAATTATCGAGGTATTCACCACGCGCCCTGACACACTTTACGGCGCTACTTACATGGTGATCGCTCCCGAGCATTCGCTGATCGATCTCATTGTCAGTGAGGAGCAGTGGCCGGCGGTTCGGGAGTATCGAGAAAAGACGGCCCGCAAGAGTGACCTTGAAAGGGCCGAGACGGCCAAGGAAAAGACCGGTGTCTTTACCGGTGCTTATGCCGTAAATCCTGCGAACGGTGAGCGCATTCCAATCTGGATTGCTGACTACGTGCTGCTCGGCTATGGGACGGGCGCGATCATGGGTGTGCCCGCCCACGACGAACGCGATCTGGAATTCGCCAAAAAGTTCGATCTGCCGATTGTCGTTGTCGTCCAGCCACCAGGGGATGAACCGGCAGTCGGATTTACCGGTGAAGGCGTCGCAGTCAATTCGCCAGTCATCAACGGCCTAACGAGTACGGATGCGAAGAAAAAGATCGCTGCATGGTTGGAGGAACGCAGCTTGGGCAAAGGTGCGGTCAATTACAAATTACGTGACTGGCTTTTTTCCCGGCAGCGTTACTGGGGTGAACCGTTCCCGATTGTCTGGGAGGATGGCAGTCATCGTTCGTTAGGCGAAAGCGAACTTCCTGTCGTGCCGCCGCCCCTCGAAGATTATAAGCCGACCGGGACCGGCGAACCTCCGCTGTCAAAGGCGAAAGATTGGATTCGTTATTCCGAAAAAGCGACGCGCGAAACGAACGTCATGCCCCAATGGGCCGGCTCGTGTTGGTACTACCTGCGGTTCTGCGATCCGCACGATGATCGGCGTTTTGTTGGAGAACAGGCCGAACGCTACTGGATGGGCGGCGAGAGGCCCGGTGGTGTCGATCTGTACGTTGGCGGCACCGAGCACGCGGTCCTGCATCTGCTTTACGCGCGGTTCTGGCAAAAGGTGTTGTTCGATCTCGGTTATGTCTCGAAACCGGAGCCGTTCCAGCGGCTGGTCAATCAAGGAATCATCCTGGGCGAAGATAATCAGAAAATGTCGAAATCGCGCGGGAACATCGTGAACCCGGACGACGTGATCGACCAGTACGGCGCCGACGCTTTTCGTTGTTACGAGATGTTCATGGGACCCCTGGAGCAAATGAAACCGTGGAGCATGCGCGGAGTGGAGGGCGTATCGCGTTTTCTTGCGCGGGTCTGGCGTTTGTTCATGACCGAGAATCAGAGCGGCGACTGGGTCTTATCCGAGAAAATCAAAGAGGTCGACCCGGATAAGGCGCAGCAAAAGCTAACACACGCCACCACTAAGAAAGTCACTGAGGACATCGAGTCATTCTCGTTTAACACGGCAATTTCACAGATGATGATTTTCGTAAATGCGTTCACTGGCGCCGAGACGATTCCCTTGACATCAATGCGCGCCTTTCTGGTTTTGCTCAGTCCATTCGCGCCGCATATTGCCTCCGAGTTGTGGGAGAAATTGAGCGCGAAGTTTACGGATGCGCGCGGCGATATCACCGAACAGCCGTGGCCGACCCACGATGAGCGGCTACTTGTCGAAGACGAGGTGGAAGTCGTCCTTCAAATTAATGGAAAGGTCCGCGATCGAATGAAGATGTCGATTCTCGCAACGGACGAACAAATGAAAACCGCCGCCCTATCGAGCCCGAAGATTCACGAGCGAGTCGCTGGCAAGACTGTGCGCAACGTGATCGTGGTCCCAAAAAAGCTTGTAAATATCGTCGTCGATTAGTTGGATGAGACGGTATGTGGAAAGAATTTAAGGAGTTTGCGGTTAAAGGAAATGCCGTCGATCTCGCGGTAGGCGTGATTATTGGCGCCGCCTTTGGGGGAATCGTTAATTCACTGGTCAAAGACATTCTCATGCCGCTCGTAGGGCTAGTTACTGGTGGGCTCGACTTCTCTAACAAATTCGTAGTTCTTAAGGGCGCACCGGGCGGAGGCTCCTTTAATACTCCCGCCGAAGCCGCCAAGGCAGGGGCGGTGACTTGGAACTATGGAAATTTTATCACTCTGGTGATCAATTTCATCATCGTCGCGTTCTGTATTTTTCTGGTGGTTAAAGCGATGAATAAGTTGAAAAGGCCGTCGCCGGATGCGGCGCCGGTTTCGAAGGAATGCCCGGCCTGCGCGATGACGATTCCGATTAAGGCGACACGTTGTCCCCATTGCACGAGTGAACTCTCGCAGTCCGCCGCGCGTTAGGATCGTGGTCAGCGTCGTTGCATACCAGCCGAAGAGATTACTCTCTCGAAGGGTTCCCCTTTAGAGTCTGCCGGTCCGCCCTAGGGAATTTTCGTAAATTATTGCTTGCCCTTGGCGCCTTCGCCTGTTATGGAGACCGCCAATGCCAAACCGCCTTAACCTTGCGGTGGCAGCAGCTGGCGCCTGTTTAATTGTTGGCTGTGCCACGCAGTCGAAACCGAATCTTAGCGGCCGCCGTATACCGAACGTGCGTACTACTGCCTATACGCACAGCGAAGGAAGCGGATGCCACAACGCAATCGGCTGTCGTCTTTCCGGCGGCAAAGTGATGAGTGCTGCGTCTGATTGGTCGCGTTATCCGCTCGGCACGCGATTTCGCATCAACTCGACAAACGAGGAATTCATCATTGACGATTATGGATGGGCACTCGTTGGGACTGATACCATCGACCTGTATAAGCCAAGCCGACTGGAAATGAAACGCTGGGGTGTCCGCCGCGTGGACATCGACATCCTGCAATGGGGATCAGAGGAACAAAGTTTGAAAGTCCTCGCACCGCGCTGCAAACATCGCCGGGTGCAGCAGATGGTGACAGCTCTTCAGAAAAAGCAGGGGAAAACAACCGTCGCGCAAACTTCCCCTCCTCGCAGTTCGCTCTGATTGGTGTGATAGAGAAACGTGCCAGGGTGCGTCGGACGGCCCGGCAAGCTGTCCCTGCCATTCGCTTTGATTTAAGGCCAATCGCGCCGCATTTTCCCCGCGCATGAGAATATTCGTTGTTGGTGGCGCCGGCTACATCGGAAGCGTTTGCGCCGAGCTATTGCTGGATGAGGGCCACGAAGTAGCCATTTTCGATAATCTGACTGAAGGACACGGGCGTGCAGTCGATTCACGCGCTAACTTCATTCAAGGCGAGTTAGGTGACGGCCCGCGAATCCAGGCTGCGCTGTCCAACGCGCGCCCGGAGGCCGTGATGCATTTTGCAGCAAACGCGCTCGTTGCGGAATCAATGCGCAATCCGTCGAAGTATTTTCGCAACAACATTTGCAACGGGTTGAATCTGCTCGATGCCATGGTCGCAACTGGCGTTCAGCGAATCGTTTTTTCCTCGACTTGCGCGATTTTCGGTCCGCCTGAGCGGGTGCCAATCGAGGAAACCACGCCGGCGCGTCCGATCAATCCATACGGCGAATCGAAACTCGCTTTCGAAAAAATCCTTCACTGGTACGATCGGATCCATGGACTAAAGTTTGTATCATTGCGTTACTTCAACGCAGCTGGGGCCACGAAGAACTTTGGTGAAGATCATCGACAGGAGACACATTTGATCCCCAACGTGCTTAAGGTCGCGCTGGGCCAAAAACCGCATGTCGAAATTTACGGCACTGATTACGAAACACCCGACGGAACATGTATTCGCGACTACATCCACATTGTGGATCTGGCGCGGGCACACATCCTGGCGCTCGGCGCAGCCAATAGCGCCTTTTATAACCTCGGCACGGGAGGCGGCTCCAGTGTTCGCGAAGTAATCGCGGCCTGCGGCAAAGTCAGCGGACGAAACATCGCCACCATTGAAAAGCCGCGCCGGCCGGGCGATCCGCCTCGGCTCATCGCTTCTTCAGAAAAGATTAAGAAAGAACTCGGTTGGCAACCGCAATTCCAGTCGTTGGGAGCGATTATCGAAAGCGCATGGAAATGGCACGAGAAATTTCCACGCGGCTACCAGGATTAATCTGTAGAGTCCTCTGTCCTTAGCGGAAGTACTCGGCGCCTAAGGCCGTATGCGCTGAGAACAGCGCACACTACAGCAACGAAAAATTCGGCTTCGAATTTTTCGTTTTATTGCTGCATAACGCAGCGGTGACAGCTACTTCAACGTCTACGATGTCCAGGTTGCCGAGATCGCCGTTTCGCGCTCGAAGCACTTGAACGTTTTCGTTTCGGGGGGCCCAGACGTTGGGATTAGTCGGGCCAAACAGCAGGATGCAGTTTGCGCGGGCAGCCGCGGCCAGGTGCGAGATTCCGCTGTCGTGCCCGATGAAGATTGAGTGCTCAAGCACCCCGGCCAGATGAGGCAGCGGCAAATTTTTTGCGAAACGGACATCCTGGTCCTTCCAAATGTATTCCAATTGCGCGGTCTGCGCCTTATCTGCTTCGCCTGAAATGACGATCAGAGAAGGGCGCTTTTCGACGGGCCAATGCTCTCTTGCGAATAACCCGATCCAATTTTGCAGCGGCCAGTTCTTGTCCTTGCTGCCACTTCCAGGATGAATGGCGATGATCGGTTGCGATGGAGTCTGAAGGAACTTGTGGCCGAACTGGCGATCTTCTTCGGAGAGGAAGATTTTTTCAGCGAGATCGGCAACTCTAATTCCGAGTTCTTCGATGGGTCGCCCGAGCTGCCTCGCCGCATGGCCGCCGGTTTCGACAATCTTGGCGGGCCCGCGAAGCAGATTTCTAACGCCACACCGGCGGAGGTTGTTTTCAAAGATCTCGTCCGGGTCGTACAGATAGCTGATGATCAAATCGAAACTCGCGAAATAGTCTGCCAATTCTGCTGAGATCTCTGAATTCTTCGCAAAGAAGCTGGAGAGAGGTCCGTATTCGATTGATCGTACTGCTTGCGCATAGAACCGATTTTCCGCGAGCACCGCGATGTGCTTGTAACTAAGAATATCAATGTGCGCATCAGGGTAGGTGTCACGGAGCGCCTTGAGCGCTGGCAGGGTAAGAATGAAATCGCCGATCGCGCCGCCGCGGATGACCAGAATGCGGTTCATTGAGATCTATTGTACCCACGGCCCTGTGGGCCGTTTCCTTGTTAAATCAAGGGCAATCCGTGTTGACCGGCCACAGGCCGGTGGCTACAGGAAAGCGCATGCTGCATTGATTCGACAGGTCGGTTGCAGACTGCCGCTACAGCTCTTAATACCGCGTAAAGGCGAACGTGAGAATCACGCAGCCGTAAATCAACGCGATGGCGTGCAGAAAACGCCAGCGAAAGACGCTCCGTGTGCTCCAATTAATTTGATCCCGTAGCACATAGGGAATGGCCACCCAGAACAAACCGGCAAGAAT
>DASSFL010000323.1:0-2911 GCA_035694525.1 Candidatus Udaeobacter sp.
AGAAATATCGGGACAAGATAATGGGAAACAAAGAGCGCTCCGACGAACTGGCCAGCCATTCCGGACGGCGGAGAGCTGGGAATGAAGTGGAGGAAGCCGTTCAGTCCAAAGACCAGAAAGATGAAGCCAAGAAGGAAACGAGCGATGACAGTAGCGATTTTCATGTTAGTTTATTTTAGCTTGAATTAAAGTATATTGACATCAATATATTTGTCGTCAAGGCAAAATATTAATGAAACGAAAACGGCCCGCCCACAGCCAGGACTTTACCGGTGTTCATCTCTGGCTCGTTTTCATGAAAGCCTTTCAAGCGCTGTTCCCGCACGCCGAGGAGAGCATCAAGCGGACACAACTGGGCGACTCCGATTTCCGCGTCCTGGAAGTTCTGCTGCATAAAGGCCCGCTCCCGGTGAATACCATCGGCCCGAAGGTCTGGCTCACGCCGGGATCCATCAGTGTGGCGGTCGATCGTCTGGTTAAAAAAGGGTTGGTTTCGCGCAAGGATCACCCGAATGACCGCCGGGTGCGCCGGGTTCAACTGACACCCAAAGGGCGGGCGCTGATTACCCGGGGGTTTGGCGAGCACGCCGCCGCGATGGAAGGTGTGGCCGGCGTCCTTTCAAAAAACGAACGGCTGACGTTGCTGCTGCTTTTGAAAAAATTGGGCAAACACGCTGCTGAAACTCGATAACTAAAACACGAATGGCCCAGAAGGAGGCCTGCAACAAGTAATCGGAAACGAAATAACTTATGAACAAGCATCCAATTACCGCCGCGTCCACCTCGTCGATTCCGCCTGATGATCCTCAGCGCAGCCTCAAGCTGGCGCGGCCTAACACTGATGAAAGTTTACCGCACTTCGGCTTGGTCGGAGATACCTATACGATTTTGTTGTCGGGCAACGACACAAGTGGTCGCTATTGCCTGATCGATATGCTGGTCCCACCCGGCGGAGGCCCAGGTCTGCATCGTCACGACTTCGAGGAATCGTTTACGGTTCTTGAAGGCGAAATCGAAGCTACCTTCCGGGGTAAGAAGTCGGTCGTGCGCTCCGGTGAAACCGTAAGCATTCCCGCCAACGCGCCCCACTACTTCACTAACGCTTCGAAACAAACTGCCCGGCTGCTCTGCATCTGTGCGCCGGCCGGACAAGAGGAATTCTTTGCCCAGATTGGTGTTGCTGTAGCCACCCGAACAACGCCGCCACCGAAGCTGGACAAGGCCGGACAGGGTGAGTTCATGAAGAAAACGCAAGAGCTCGCGCCTAAACACCGCACCGAATTGCTAAAATCTTAGCCGGCTCACCTCATTGTTCCGGAATCGCGTGTTGTTCTTCGAAGCACGATTCGAAGCTCTTTAGATCCACTGGAACGCGGGCCTGCGCACCTTTCGGAGCCGCCCTAAGATATTGCACGGGCCATGCGATGGCCTGATCTAGTTCGCGAGCCGCGCGCAATGGCCAATAAGGATCGCGCAAAAACTCACGCGCGATAATTACGGCGTCCGCCTGTTCCGTCCGAACAATGTGCTCCGCCTGAACTGGAGAAGTAATCATCCCCACCGCGCCGGTCATGATTCCAGCTTCGCGACGAATCCGTTCGGCAAACGCCGTTTGGTAACCGGAGCCTACTGGAATTTTCGCGTGAGGCAGATTGCCACCGGAAGAACAGTCGATGAGATCGACGCCAATTTGCTTCAACTCGCCGGCAAGTTTGACCGACTCATTAATATTCCAGCCACCATCGACCCAGTCCGTCGACGAAATGCGCAGAAATAACGGCAATTCCTTTGGCCATTCGGATCGAACTGCCGCAACGATCTCCCGGCAAAGTCGGGTTCGGTTCTCGAACGAGCCTCCGTAATCATCTTCGCGTCTATTACTAAGAGGGGACAGAAACTCGTGAATGAGATAACCGTGCGCGGCGTGGATCTCGATGACACGGAACCCAGCCTGGCATGCGCGACGCGCGGCCGCGGCAAAAGCAGAGACAACTTCTTGAATGCCATCATTCGTTAGGGCCTGCGGCATCGGATAAGACTCCGCGAAAGGCGACGCGCTTGGGGCCACGACTTTTTTCCAACCTCCTTCGGCTTCGGGAATAGCGCCCGAACCTTCCCATGGGCGATGTGTGTTCGCTTTGCGGCCGGCGTGGGCCAGCTGCATTCCGGCTATGCTTCCTTGTTCATGAATAAAACTGACGATTCGGCTCAGCATCTCTATGTGCTCGTCGTTCCAGATGCCGAGATCTTGCGGACTGATGCGTCCCTCGGGAAGAACGGCCGTTGCCTCGGTCAGGACCAGTCCAGCGCCACCCACCGCTCGGCTGCCGAGATGAACGAAATGCCAGTCGTTGGCATATCCATCGTGACTCGAATACTGGCACATTGGCGAGACGAACACCCGATTAGTAAATTTTACTTCTCGAATCGCGAGGGTATCAAACACACCGGCCATCTGCATTCCTTCTAGTTACTTTGTCAGTAATCGGACGGATGAGCAAAGTTCAATTCATCCGAACAGCGTTACAGGAAGGCCTGGTCCCGTCACGCGCCTGCGAGGGCCCGGCGTCATCCTATCTCGAACGAGGGAGCGTCGCTCGCCTCGGGTGTAGCACTGAAAAATCCTTCAGGTGCGCAGTAGTCCGGGGTTCAGCTCGAACCGAATATTTGGGGAATGAAAGATACGTCGCTGAAACAAAGGACGACGTGGGACGGAGGGAAAATAATATGACGCAGATTATATCGATTAAAGTTGGATTGATTGCGATGTGCATTGCGACAGTACCATTGAGTCTGGCGCAAACTCCTCGAACTAGAACGATCGGAAGCAATCAAATCGGCACCACCACTATCCCCGCACCGGTGGGACACAGCGGCTTGAGCGGCAACTCCACCAGCGCCGCCCAACTTG
>DASSFL010000324.1:0-9634 GCA_035694525.1 Candidatus Udaeobacter sp.
TTGTGTGCGCCCTTGTTCAGGAACATCAGCATCAATTTCGACATGTCCGCCGCAGTGGATGTGGCGGAACTGGCCGCGCCGGTGGTGTCAAGTTTTGTTGGCTCAACGACGACTTCCTTTCCGTCAACCAGCGCGTGCGCGGCGGCAGCGTTGGCGTTTTGCAAATCTTTCGTCTGCGTCCCCGATCGCGACATCTCCAAAGGCTTGAACAAGCGATTTTCGACAAGATCATTCCATGACTGCTGCGACGCGGCCGCTGCAACTTCGCCGGCGACGAAAAAACCTGGATTCGAATACTGCGCCACCTCGCGCAAGCTGTAGCGCGGCTTGAAAAATCGCAGGCGTCGGAGTATTTCCGCGCGGTCATAGCCAAAACTGTCAAGCGCGTCCCCTGTGTATGCGGGCCAACCCGTGCGCTGCGCAAGTAAATCGCGCTCGGTCAGGTAACGCGTCATGTATGGGTCGTAACCGACAAATTCCGGCAGGTAATTAAAGATCGGCGTATCCCAATCGAGCTTGCCTTCGTCAACAACTGTCGCCGCGACCGCGCCGGTCAATGTTTTCGTGACTGACGCCAGTTGAAAAATCGTATTTTCATCTACCGCGCCCGGTTTGGTCACATCGCGGACGCCATATCCCTTGAGCAAAACCGGTTTGCCATCCCGCACGACCGCGACCGCCGCACCCGGCACCTGATACTCTTTTAACGCTGTGGTGATGAAGGTATCAAGATTCTGGATCGGGTCATCCCCGGCTGCCGCTGGCGCAGACTGTCTGGGCAAAACGAAAGCCAACGTCAAAAGACTGGTGAGAGCAAACGTTCGCATGAGAGTCATGTCTATCTTCCTATCTGCTGAAACGCAAACCCAGCGCCGAGCCGGTCGCAGCCGACGATGGCGGAAAGTTGCGAGGTCACAACCCAACTGGATGCCGTGCGTCAAACCCGCGCGGCGGGCGATAAATCGTCTGCCAGCGCGGCGCCCATTTGCCGGTGTAACGGTCGTACGGCGTTGTATCCAGTCGCAGGCCGGCGATCACAGCGAACGTGTGACCCTCCCGTGCGTAGATGGTGATCCATTTGCCTGTGCCGCGGTCACCGTAGCTGCGAAACTCCGTTGAGCTCATCGGCAAGCTGATCAAGCCAGCCGCGCCCAGCACATAAGAGATCGTTCCGGAACAATCGTAGCCGCGATCATCAAACGATTTGTGACCACCACCGTAACGATATCGCTTGTGGCGAAGTTGATTGGCTGCCCAGATCGCGCGCTTTACCGCAAACGGCGCATTCTTTGGCGCAGCTGCTTTGCCAAAGCGTATGCGCGCGGTCTTTCCAGACACAACAGGTCCAGAGTTTGGAAAAAGATCGCCTATTGCTGATGGAACGACCCACGCGAAAACAGCGATGCTGAGCAGGATTCGATGACTAACCGGACAGATAAATTTCCTCCGGGATCGTGTCGTATGCCAAAAACTGGGTGGATGAAAAGAAAAAAATTAGCCGAGCGTGAATTTAGTAAGACTAAAAAGCTGGCAGGGCGGGACGTGAAGGAGTAAAAAATGGCGACCGGCGGTTCGCCCTTTGCACCCTTGCGAATTCCGCCGGTCAACCAACCGAAAGTCTAGCAACTGGCCCGTGATGAATCAGTAGAAGGAAATGGGTCAGCCTGCGTCTGCATAACCGTGGTCCGCCTCGTAGGCCCGGATTGCTCGCCGCGTCTGAGGCCCCAGGACTCCATCGACTGATCCATGGTAATAGCCGGCGCGGGCGAGACGGCGTTGTAACTCAGCTACTTTTGACCGGGTAGGGGAGCTGTACTGGCTACCATTCCCGTAGCCGTATTGGCCACTGTTCCCGTAGCCATATCCATAGCCGTTTCCGTACCCATAATCGCCGTAGCCGTAACCGGGATATCCATAGCCATAGCCGTAGCCGCCGTAGTAACCGTACGGATAGCCATATCCGTATCCGTAATACGGATAACCCCAGCCTCCGCCCCAGCCCCAGCCCCACCACCCTGGAAAGCCGAAACTACCGATGAAGATCACGTCGTTGTCGTTGTGATGGTGACGCCAATTGCCGTTCCAGTTGCGGCCATTCCAGTTACGTCCGCTCCAATTGCGGCCATTCCAGTTGCGACCGTTCCAGTTGCGTCCATTCCAGTTACGGCCGCTCCAATTGCGTCCATTCCAATTGCGTCCTGCCATGCCCATGCCGGGGCGACCCGCCATACCCATTCCGGGGCGACCGGCCATGCCCATTCCGGGACGTCCGCCAGCGAAGCCACGACCGCCAGCAAAATGGCCACCACCACCACGCCCACCACCGCCGCCGCGCGGCGCAGCTGTGAGTAATGGGGAAGCCAAGGTTACGACAACAAAGCAACTCAGGGAAAGTATAAGTTTTGAATGATTCATGTTACGTGGGGTTTCTAATCATTAGACACCGGACGCGCGGGAAAGTCTCGATTTTTTTACGGCGGCACAAGAATAAATCGGATGGGATCCGAGCGCGTTTGAACCGGAACCGGAGCAGAGTTTCGCACTGATTCATGCTCGCCAGCGCTCGGCCACGGCGGTTATGATGCCCGGTTGATGAAGATGATGCGGCCTGCTGCGATCCTCATATTATCGGTCTTCGCCTGGCAACCGGGTCGCGCCGCGCTACCGGCACACAGTGTGAGTCCGTCGCGACAATTCGTCATTTACGGCGCAGACGCGCCGCTGCGGGGGACGATCTCCGAACTGGCAGAGCAGACTAAGAGCAATTTCCTCTCGCTTTTGCGCCAGCGCGACGAATGGAAGACGACCGTCACCATCAATTTGCAACCGCAACAGGCGAACCTTCCCGAAATTCCGCCGACTGACTTACGCGTTAGCCAGACTGGCTTTGGCGCGAAGCTGCAACTCGATTTGACCGTTGGCCAAAATCTGGACGGTTCATTGATCGAACGTCAGCTGCTGCGCAGCATTCTGCTCGAGATGATGTATCGGGACGACGGCGACCTCGCACCCGGGACGACGCTTGTCGAACCGCCGGATTGGCTGGTGGAAGGTGCGCTGGCGCTAACGCCGGGACGAGAGCGCGAGGTAGTAGTGCAGGCGCTTTCAGCTACCGATAAAGGAAAGTCGCTGGAGGAATTTTTCCGCCAACGATTCGATTTGCTCGATCCCGCCGGACGCATGCTTTACCGAGCCTATTCCATCGCGCTCGTTCAATTGCTCCTTGATGAGGGTGGCCGCGCGCGTCTGGCGCGGTACATTGCGAGTCTTTCGCATGCGTCGAACGATCCAGTTGCTGATTTGAAGGCGCGGTTTCCACAATTGCGCGAGGATTTGGAAAAGAAATGGCGGTTGGCGGTGGCTCGCCTCGGCGGGCATCAAACTTACCAGTTACTGACCTTTGCCGAGAGCGAACGACGTCTCGACGAGTTGTTGCAGATCAAAATTTCAGATGGCTCGCGCAATCACGAGCAGCAAAAAACAGCCGATCTTGGCGAGCTTGCGCGCCGCAAAGCGTCACGAGACGAAAAAGCCGCAGTCAACCAAATGAGCCAGGCGTTGATGTTGCTGATTGGGACGGCGCATCCGGTTTTGCGTCCAGTGGCGCGCGAGTATCAGCAGATTGCGGCGCTCCTTGCTCGTGGGAAGAGAAGAGGAATCGCGAACCGCTTGTCGCACCTGGATGGTACCCGCAAGGAACTCGCCGCTCGAATAGGCGAGATCGATGATTACCTGAACTGGTTCGAAGCGACACAGATGGAAAGAGAGAGCGGTGCTTTCAATGATTATCTCAAGGCGGCAAGCCAATCGGAGACCTCCGCGCCAAGGCGGCGTGATCCATTATCGGTCTATTTGGATGCACTGGCCGACCATTATGAGAACTAGTGGCCACGGTCTGGACGCGGCGACGCAGCATTGGAGTAATGGAGACGCGGCACTCCGGCACTGCAATATTCCCTTCGCTGCGCAGCAGTTGCCCGTTCCGAGTTTGGCGATTATGCTTAACAGCGCGTTCAAAACGCGCGTTTTTTCATCCCATGCAAAAAATTGGATTTGCTGAAGCGCTTGATTCTATTGTCAGGAGCGACCCCCGGTACCAGCGAGATGCATATGTTTTTCTGCGTGACGCGCTCGATTTCACGACCAAACGGCAGAAGAAAGTGAAAGGCACCAGCGTCCGGCACGTAACTGGGCCGGAACTCCTGGAGGGATTGCGGCAGTACGCGCTCAAGGAGTTCGGGCCGATGGTCATGACGGTTTTCGATAGTTGGGGCGTTCACTCATCCGCGGACATCGGAAACATGGTTTTTAATCTGATTGGCGCCGGGATATTCGGAAAAACCGAGGAGGATTCGATCGAAGATTTCAGGAACGTTTATAATTTCGAAGAGGTTTTTGTGAAGCCGTTCGCGCCGGAAAAACCAGCGGTGGCGAGAGCACGGGCGGAATTGCCAGCGCCTAAGCCTACGACGTCGAGAAGGTGATCAGCAACGACTGATCACCGAGGACGCCGTCACTGCAATGGCTCGCATACCGCTAGCAAAGTTTTTCTCAGCAGTTCTATTATTTATGATGGTAAATCTGAAAGCAGCGCCGACTGAGTCTTCGCCTGTCATCACGTTTCCGCCGAGCTTGGCGCACAAATGGATTCTGCCTAACGGACTGACAATCATTGTGCAGGAAGATCGCAGCGCCCCTGTAGCCAGCGTGCAGGCGTGGTGCGGCACGGGAAGCACCGACGAGGATCAGCATCTCGGAGCGGGCTTGTCCCATATTCTGGAGCACATGCTCTTCAAGGGGACAAAGACCCGCGGGAAAAATGAGATCGCGCAAAAAATCCAGGACGTTGGTGGTTACATTAACGCTTACACATCATTCGACCGCACAGTTTTTTGGATCGACGTACCAAAAGATGGTGTCGCTACCGCGCTCGATATTCTGGCGGATGCGATGATAAATTCCACTCTGCCGCCGGAAGAATACCAGAAAGAACAGGAAGTGATCCGGCGCGAGTTCGCAATGGGCATGGATGATCCCGATCGGATGGCTGGGTTGCTCCTTTTTTCCACCGCGTATCAGGTGCATCCCTATCGCTTCCCGGTTATCGGCGAGATCGAAATCTATAACCAGCTCACCCAGGAACAGGTGATGCAGTATTACAAAACGCGTTACGTCCCGAACAACCTCACCTTCATCATAGTCGGCGATGTCGATGCGGAGAGAGTGCACCAACAACTCACCGACTTATTCAAGCCGTACCCGGAGAAATCGCTCCAGCCGGTGTTCATTCCGGCGGAACCGCCGCAACTCGGACGGCGCGAAGTGCATCAGGAATTTGCCACGGAGCTAGCGCATCTCTCGCTGGCATGGCACATCCCGGCGGTCACAAATCCGGACGTGCCTGCGCTTGATCTGCTCTCAATGATTCTTGGTGAGGGCCGTAGTTCGCGGCTGTACCGGCGCGTTCGCGAGGAGGCTGGTCTCGCGTTTCGCATTTCGGCATTTTCCTACACACCGGGCGATCCCGGTTTGTTCGGCATCGACGCGACCGTCGATCCAAAGAAACGCGAAGCAGCCGAGCAAATGGCGCTGCACATTGTTGACGAAGTGAAACAGAGCGGCGTCACCGCGGATGAACTGGCGAAGGCAAAAAAAATCATGCTCAGTCAGCATCTCGGGGCGCTGACGACAATGCGGGGTCAGGCCTCGGACGTCGGATCAAACTGGTTGCTCACGCGCGATCTGAATTTCAGCCGCCATTATCTCGACGCAGTACAGAAAGTCACCCTCGACGATATCAAGCGCGTTGCCACGCAATACTTGACGGAAAACAATCTGACGGTCATCTCGTTGAATCCGAAGGGTTCGCTGACTGCCAAAACGGAGGGGCCGAAGGTCGTCGCCGCCGGCGAGGTCCAGAAATTCGAGTTATCAAACGGCTTGCGTCTTCTGGTTCGTGAAGATCCTCGCCTGCCACTCGTGGCGATGGGCGCGGTTTTTCGGGGCGGTCTTCTCGCGGAGAATCCGCAAGACAACGGCATCACGCATTTGATGGCGAAAGTGCTGCTGAAAGGAACCAAAACGCGCACCGCTGAGCAAATCGCAAACGAGATTGAGGCGGTAGGCGGTTCCATTTCGAGCGAGTCAGGCAACAACAGCTTTGGCGTGTCGGTCGATGTCATGAAACCCGACCTAAAGCTCGGCGTGGACTTGCTCTCGGATGTGTTGCTTAACGCGACCATGCCGGAGAAGGCGATCGCGCGTGAAAAAGAAATCCAGATCGCAGCGATCCAACAGGAGGAAGAGCAACTGACCGCGGTCGCGCGCAACATCATGCGACAGGCGCTTTTTCCGCAGCATCCTTATGCGCTGCGTTCAAACGGGTCGGTCGAGTCTGTTCAGCGGTTAACGCAAAAGGATTTGCTCGAATTTCGCGATCGTCATGTGGTCGCAAAAAACGGCGTGATCTACGTCTTTGGCGACGTTAAAGCTGCCGAGGTAAAGCAGCTTGTCGAACAGACGCTCGGCAAGATGAAGCCGGGCGCGCTTGCTCTGACTGATGCAAAACCGTCCATGCCGCTGGGCAAGCCGGAAACCGTTGAAAGTCGCAAAGACAAGGCGCAAGGCGTGATCATGGTTGGGTTCCGAGGTGCGAGTCTGTCGAGTCCGGATCGTTACGCGCTGGAATTGATCGACGAAGCGAGCAGTGATCTCGGGTCGCGTTTCTTTATTCGCATTCGCGAGCAAATGGGTCTGGCGTATTACGTGGGCGCCAGTCAGATGCAGGGCTTGGTTCCGGGACTTTTTTCATTTTATCTAGGTACCGATCCGCAGAAGATCGAACCGGTGAAAACCGCGCTCCTTGACGAGATTCACAAGCTCGCAAATGAGGGACTTACCCCTGAAGAACTGGCGCGAGCGAAAAAGAAATTGATTGGGCAACAAGAGATCGCCAATCAAAGCAACGACGCTTTTGGCTATCATTGTGCGCTCGACGAGGTCTACGGACTGGGCTTTGATTATTACAAACAACTTGAGCACGACGTGAACGGGGTGACGCTCGAGAGTATTAAACAAGTGGCTGCGAAGTATTTTCGCGATCAACCGTACGTTTTGGCGACGGTGCGACCGCCAGAAGGACCGGCAGCCGCGAAACAGAAATAAGCCATGGCTGAAGTTCAGAAAACCACACTAAGCGGCGAGCTCACACAGCGCTTCATCGAGTTTGTCGTGATGCACGCGCAAAACGCCGCGCTGTTCCTTGGCCAGATTCCGAATCCAAAAACCGGCCAGGGCGAGGTGAACTTGGATTTGGCCAGGATGTTTATCGATCAACTGGCGATGATTCAGGAAAAAACACGCGGCAACCTGACCAGCGAAGAGGCAAAAGTGTTGAGTAACGCGCTTTCCAATTTGCAGATGGCATATGTGGAAGTTGCGCGGGAACAGCCCAAAAGTGCCCCACAACCCGAGACGCCGGAAGCCGCGCCGTCAGCAAGTCCTCCGGAACACCCACCGGCAGCCCAGTCCGAGCCATCGGCGCCGGCTAGCTCCACTGAGTCCGAGACGGAGTCGAGAAAGAAATTCACCAAGAGCTACGGGCCCTAGACCGACGATTTCTTGTTATCCCGAGCGCAGCGAGGGAGCTCGCAGCGAGAATGTGGAACACGCAAGCAAAATAGGTGTTCAATAAGCTTGTGTAAGATCCTTCGCCTAAGAATTTGCGCCTTCGGCGAGTGGATTTGCCATCGTCTTCGGAGAAGACGATCCACCTCGTTGTCCTCAGCGCGTTGTGAAAATCCGCGCGCTACCTAGCGCTGGCTCGTCTGCTCAGCGGGCGTGGCGCGTGGGCGTGATTTTGCTCGCCCGGTTTTGCGCACTGTGATGCTTCTCCGACCGGCGACCGCAGGAGCGGGAGTGGGTGATGCTTCGGCGTACTTCTTTGTCGCGGGCCAGATCAAGCGCCACGGTTGAGTCTTAATTGTCTCGCTGAATTGCTTGATGTTTTCGCCGGCTGGCTGGAGCTCGGTAGTTGCGACCTTTAGTTTCTCCGACGAGTTCCGCAGGTTTTGCAGGGTGACTTGGATGTTGTCATTCTCCGTAAGACTGGTGCTGATCTTTTCGATGTTGGCCAGCGAATGCGAGAGCGCGCTGTCTGGCGCGGTGAGGTCGACAAGATGTTGACCGAAGGTTTTGAACTGGCCCAGCGCAAGTGTGAGTTCGGAGTTTTCGTCCGTGAGACGATTAAGGTTTTGCGCGGTCTGCTGAAGATCTTTCATTGTGTTGGTCGCTTCAGCTGCAACCGGTTTGATCACTTCGAGCATTTTTGCTGCGGCTTCGCCCAGATCGGGTGTGCGTTCGCCGGCGAATATTTCACCATCTTTCGCACGACCGGAATCACTCGTACCTTGGGTGAAATCGATGGCTAGGTCTCCCAGGAACCCGAGCTGCATCATTCGCACCTTGGCGTCGCGATACACCTTGGCGCTTTTGTCCACCTGTACATCAACGCGCACCTCGAACCGCGGTTTCGCCGGTGTTGCTGATGGGCTTGAACCTGGATTTGATTCAGACTGATGAATTGCCGCTTCTGCTGCTTCCGCCTGTTTTTCTTCCTGCGGCGTCACCGGCGAAAATAATTTCTGGACCTGTCCAATCTTTCGACCGGCCAGCATGACTGGGGCGCCTTGTTTAAGTCCGGCCGCGTTATCGTAGTAAATCTTGTAAGTTACCAGCGGCCGGAACAACCCTGGTGCGCCGAGCAAAACGAGCAGGAAAGCGACTACCGCGATCGTGCCGATCACGAGCAGACCAGTCAGAATTTCATTTTTTTGTAATTGCATCGAGGCTGCCTTCCAGAATCGGACCTTCAGTGCTCCCGCTCACGAACTGCGCGACCACCGGGTTTTTGGAGTGCTTGAATTCTTCGGTTTTGGCTTCTTCAATGATTGTTCCCTGGTACAACATAGCCATTCGCGTGGCGATGCGAAAGGCGCTGTCCATTTCGTGGGTGGCGGTAATGGATGTGACCTTCGATTTCTCGCTTAGGCTGATAATTAATTCGTCGATCACCGAGGCAATGACTGGGTCGAGACCTGCCGAGGGCTCGTCCAGTAGAAGCAATTCGGGATCGAGCACGAGCGCGCGCGCCAGCGCCACCCGCTTTCGCATTCCACCGCTCAGCTCCTCCGGCAACAGCTCCTTGGAATCGCCCATGCCAACGAGCTCGAGTTTTTCATCGACAATCTTGTCAATCTCACTGCGCGATTTATCGGTCAGCTCTTCCAGTGGCAACGCAACGTTGTCGCGCACGTTGCGCGAACTCAGCAATGCTGAATACTGAAACACCATACCGATGTGCTGTCGCACCCGTTGAAGCTTCCGCCTGGACAGGCGCGTGATTTCAAACTGCTTGAAAAAAATCGAACCGGAATCGGGTCGCAGGGTGCCGAGAATCAATCGCAAAATCGTGCTCTTGCCGCTGCCGCTCTGGCCCATGATCACCAGACGTTCTCGCGGCTCGATTTTGAGCGAAACACCGTCGAGAACTTTCTTTTCCTCGAACCGCATGTGCACATCGCGCAGTTCGACCATCTGCAGCGGGGTGCTCACGTCGGATAGAACGTAGTGTAAA
>DASSFL010000325.1:0-4478 GCA_035694525.1 Candidatus Udaeobacter sp.
TGGAACAGCGGCGCCGAGGCGATGTATGGACACAACCGAGAAGCAGTTGTTGGAGGTGTCCCGTTCCAGCTCTTGAAAACCGTATTCCCTGTGTCGCTTGATGAAATCAATGCCGAGCTGCTGCGTGCAGGCCGTTGGGAGGGAGAGCTCACGCACAAAACTCGGGATGGCAAGCAGGTCGTAGTAGCCAGTCGATGGTCTCTTCAGCATGACAATAAAGGACGACCCGTATCTATTATTGAGGTCAATAACGATATTACTGAGCGCAAGCAGGCGCAGGAGTTTCTGCAACAAACCCAGGCGACCCTTGCCCATTACAATCGGGTGACGCTAGCGGGAGAACTAGCTGCATCGATTGCGCACGAGATAAACCAGCCGCTGTCCGGCGTAGTGATCAATGGCAACGCCTGTTTGCGTTGGCTGGCAGCAATTCCGCCAAACCTCGAGGAGGCGAGAGACGCGGCGACTCGCATCGTCCGCGACGGAACCCGAGCCGGCGATGTAGTCGCACGGATTCGAGCTTTAGCGACAAGATCTGTCCCGACCAAGGATCGAATAGATATGAATGAAGCGATTCGTGACGTGATCGATCTCGCTGGCGATGAGATGAAGAAAAACCATGTAAGGTTACGAACCAAATTGGCGGTTGATCTCGCACCTGTGTTAGGGGATCGCATCCAGCTACAGCAGGTCTTACTTAACCTGATCATGAATGGGGTTGAAGCGATGGGTGCTTCTGGCAAACAGCCGCGAGAGCTAATAATCACGACGCAAAACGATGGAGGGGACAAAGTGCTCGTGGCGGTACAAGACTCGGGGCCGGGTCTCAACCCTGAAAAGATCGAAGAGATGTTTGCGGCCTTCTACACGACAAAGCCTACAGGCATGGGAATGGGCCTTTCGATTTGTCGCTCCATAATCCAGAATCACGGCGGGCGTCTGTGGGCGGTGTCGAATGAGGGGCAAGGCGCGACGTTTCATTTCACTGTACCGCAGTACCAATAGGAGCCTTCTTTGTCGGAATCTGACGCAATTGTGTTCGTCGTAGATGATGACGTCAGTGTGCGAGAGGCGTTGGAAAGCCTTGTTCGGTCGGCACGATTAAAGGTCGAAACTTTTGCCTCTGCGCGAGAATTTTTAGCTAACCCTCCGCCAGCGATGCCGAGCTGTTTAGTGTTGGACGTACGGCTGCCGGGTTTGAGCGGACTCGAACTGCAAAAGCGCATGGCTGAGTGTGGGCTCGAGATCCCGATTATTTTTATTACCGGCCATGGCGATGTTCCGACGTCGGTTCAGGCGATGAAAGCCGGTGCGATCGAGTTTTTGACCAAGCCGTTTGCGGACGAGGACCTGTTAAACGCGATTCAACAGGCCATAAAACGCGATCGCATTGCGCGCGTGCAACAAGCGGAGATGAAAGAGCTGCGCGCCCGGTATCAGTCGTTAACGCCGCGAGAGCGGGAAGTGATGGAACAAGTAGTTTCCGGACTGCTCAATAAACAAATCGCAGGTGAACTGGGCACGAGCGAGATCACAGTCAAGTTCCATCGCGGCCACATCATGCGTAAGATGCAGGCTGAATCTCTAGCAGAGTTAGTCAGGATGTCAGAGAAGCTGCGAACGCGTCCAGTGAGAAAAGCGTAAGGGCGCGGCCCTTTAAGGGCGAACGAGCACCTATACCAAGATATAGTAGATTTTTGTTTGGGACCGCCGCTAAATTGTGCGCGTGGCAAATCCTGCTCTTATTTCAGTGGTCGACGACGACGAATCGGTTCGTGAATCGCTGGATGGTTTGTTCAGGTCAGTTGGGTTCCGCGTGAAGGTGTTTCCTTCCGCGGAAGCGTTCTTGAAACTCGATAATCTGAGCGACATCGACTGTTTGATCCTGGATGTGCGCATGCCAGGAATGGATGGCCTGGAGCTTCAGCGTCGTCTGATTGCCAGTCATCATAAAATCCCAATCATTTTCATCACGGCACATGAATCTGATCGAGAGGTCCGCGCACGCGCTCTAAGGAATGGTGCCGTGGATTTTTTGGGCAAACCGCTCACTGAAGATGTGTTGCTAAGAGCGGTCCGCGCGGCTATCGGCCAAAAATCAGAAGGAAACTAAAGATATGCAAAACAACATTGCCAAGCATCAAGCCTTATGTCCGTCGGCTCTAACCACACAAAGAATTGCTCTTTCACAAAACGGACACCGGACAGCCGAAGTTCGTGGCGTGAGCACAGCGATTAACGCCGTCACCGAAAAACCGGAGGAAGCTTTGGACAATCGCCAACGAAATACCGACGGGCATTTTGCTAAACGCATGGTTCTCGCCACCCAAATGCATTCAAAAGGGAAAACCATCATGAAATCGCACTTCGCCCTGCTGCTAACTCGAGACGTTGAACTAGAACATGAATCGGCCATAGCGGCAGCGGCGAGCGGTGGTCGTTTGATGCTCGCTCGAACTGCTGGCGAGGCGCTCCAAAGCGTTTGTGGACACGGCCGCGAAATCGATCTGGTCGTGATCGACTTCGATAACGGTACTCGCGGAATGATGTTGCTAAGCGCGCTCAACATGTTGCGGGACCAACTGCCCATCGTTGCGCTGACATCAACCGCCCGCGATCACTCGGCGGTGCTCGCTTACGTCGATGGCGCCGCCTGTTGTTTAAGCAAGCCAATGAACGCGGTCGAACTGGAGATGTTAATCCGTCTGCTTGGCCGACGAAGAGTCTATCGAAAGGAGAACCAAAACTATTCAAACAGCTGAGAGTTACAGTCACACTTCCGACACAAGGAAAGCAATAGAAACAATGAAGGGTTATTGCGAGGCTTATCCTCAAACTCCCTCTGCACACCGCCACCCGCAGTTGCTGGTTCGTGGCGGTGTTTGGATCGTGCTGCTGGGTCCGAGCATCTCAGAAGGAATCGCCGGATTCGGTTATACCGTAGAAGCAGCGCTGCACGCGTTTAATGCCCAATACATGCGCGGCTCAGGCAAGTTCAGTGTCAATCAAACCCTGCCGCTCTCGAGGGCAACACGCATGGCTGAAGTGAATCAACCCGGTCACACGCGGGTGATGGTTGTCCCGCGCGTGAAGGAGCAAACGTCGTTACGAAAGGAAGTCGAACCATGATCTCAATCGCTATCTTATGCGCGCTGATTATCTACCTGTTCGGGGGTATCTCGATTCCGCCAATGATCAGGGAACTGCTTCAATGCATTAGGCAAAGGTCAGCAACAACGAACAAACTAAACAGAGGAGATAATCGCCATGAACGCAAAATATTATCCGATCGCCAACTGGGATTTCGCGCGCTGGTTCGTAATTCTCAGCCCTTTGGTCGGGATCTTGTTAGGGCTCCTGCTAGCATTTCTTGTAAATCACTGAAGGACAAAAAATGAACAGAACCAAGACTATCCAAAATAACATCGCTACAAAACACGAATCACAGAAGCGCGTCCGGTCTCGATCTCGCAGACACGACCCGTGGCTTGTGCTGAGCATGTCGATATTCAACTCCGAACCCCGGTGGAATCGCATCTTCAATCCGGTTCCGAGTCCGCAGAAAGCATGGTGAGCATGACAACCAACGCTCTACCAACCGCTGAAGATTCAGTTTATGCCGAGCTTCAACGGCAGATGCATGACGCGTTACGCGCACAGCACCCGGAATGGGTTCGGCCCACCGGGGAGTCTCCAATCTGCGATTCCTACGACTCGCGGCTCGCTGAACTTCTGTGCATTCTCCCGCGAGCCCCCGGTGACAAAAAGAATCCGCCGCCCGTCGGTAGTAATAACCCAAGCCCTCGATCTGATGCGCCAGTCGCGACAACGCGAACAGCAATTTCGGACGGCACCAGCGACGCACGGCCTGCTTGTCCGACTCGCGAAGCGTTTTCGCTCAATTACACGGGCAAGCAAACCCGGGCATTGAACGCTACGAGATAGAACCTGACTGAGTTATGCCTGCTGATTATATCAAACCAAAAAAGATAGTCTTTCACAGCCGCCTACTGCCGCACGAAACTTGCGGTATGAATCGGGTGCAACATCTCAAAACCAAGAAAGGATTCCTCGTCTTTTCAGACAGCGGTTTCATGACATATCAACCTCAAACGTAATCAACGGGAGTAACCACCTATGCCATTCGATAAATTTGTAGATATGGAAACTCTGAGTGAAGAGCGGCGGAGAGCCGTCCAGGAATCGTTGCAAAGCATGAGCGTCGCTGAGCTGCGCGAGGTTGTTAAAGAGCTCTCTGACTTTGAAGGCGATCCATGGCAGGAGAATTTCGTCAGCGTGGTCGAGGCGCATCCAGAGGCAAGCTTTTATCGTGCAGCCACGCAGGAAGGGGCAATCATACTCTACTGTCCTGGTGAAGATACGGGTGTCTGGTTCCTGCCCGGCAGCGGGATGGGTCCACTGCCAGAGCAGGCGAAACGCCAGATGAAAGAAGCCATCGCAGCGCCTACTTCTGGGAG
>DASSFL010000326.1:0-2849 GCA_035694525.1 Candidatus Udaeobacter sp.
TGATGATCCATGATCTGGAAGTCATTTTGCACTTTGTGCGCTCGCCGCTTTGGAGCATCGACGCAGTAGGCGTGCCGGTCCTTAGCCGGAGCGAAGACATTGCCAATGCGCGACTGCATTTTGAAGACGGTTGCGTGGCAAATATTACCTCGAGCCGTATCAGTCCCGAGCGGCTCCGCAAGATTCGAATCTTTCAAGAGGACGCATATCTCTCGCTCGATTACCAAAATCAAAGCGGCGAAATCTATCGACGGGTTGGGGGACGCATCACGCGCGACAGAGTCGATATTGAGCGCGAGGAACCGCTTAAGCTTCAGCTCGCTTCGTTTATCGAATGTGCGGGCACCGGGCGCGAGCCGCGCGTTTCGGGTTCTCAAGCGACCGCGGCACTGAAATTGGCAGTCGAAATAACAAAGCGAATCGCGCCCAGTGGGTAAGACGGTCGCGAGCTATACTGGCTTTGTAGCCACGGCGCTGTGTCGCCGTGTCGGGGGGATCAACTCCAGCGGAGCGCCTCGACGCAGCGAGGTGGCTACATGAAATTGCAGACTATTTATTTCGTCGCGGGTGAAGTGAGCGCCGACAATCACGGCGCTGCATTAATGCGTTCTCTGCGCCAGTTAAGCGGCGAACTCCACTTTGTCGGTCGCGGCGGCCCGCAAATGAAAGAAGTCGCCGGCGAGCAATTCAAAAATTGGATCAGCGAGGCGGCAGTCCTCGGTTTATGGGAGGTGCTCAGGAAATATGGTTATTTCCGAGAACAGTTTCACGAAGCGCTCCAGGAAATTCGGGAGAACAAACCTGACGCAGTCGTCCTCATTGATTATCCCGGTTTCAACTTGCGTCTAGCGCGCGCACTGCGAACACAAGCGCGGCAACAGAAGGTAATTTACTACATCAGCCCTCAGGTATGGGCTTGGAACCGCGGACGAATCAAGAGAATGGCGCACTTCATCGATCTGATGCTCTGCATTTTTCCATTTGAAGTCGATCTCTACAACCAGGCTGGCTTGCGCGCGTTGTTTGTTGGTCATCCCATGATCGAAAGATTACGAGCGTGGAAAATCGATACGGAGCGCGATCCAAATTTGATTGGGCTCTTCCCCGGCAGTCGTTCCCGCGAGGTGCGAAAAATTTTCCCGGTAATGCTGGAAACCGCGCGTGAGCTTCGACAGCGCAACTCGAATTTGCGTTTTGAGGTCGCAGCTGCATCCGAGCAGCTCGCTCAGGAACTCAGCAAACTGCTGACAGCAGCGTCGCCTCTCGGCTTGTGTACGGGAGAGGGGAGGGTGAGGGGTTCGCCGGGATCGACAGAACGGCCATCGATAGAAATCAAACTTGGCGGGACAGCCGCAATCATGCAGCGCGCATGGGCTGGGATCGTCGCCTCGGGGAGCGCCACGTTGGAAGCCGCTTATTTTCGACTGCCGTTTGTGCTGATTTATAAAGTTGCTTGGCCAACTTACCTGGCAGCGCGACTCGTGGTAAACGTGAAATATCTTGGCATGCCCAACTTGCTCGCAGATAAGGAAGTGGTTCCTGAATTCATTCAGCACCGCGCAAAACCGAATGCGATTGTCAAAGCCGTGCAGCCGTTGATTGAGGATGCAAATGCGCGCGAGCGGATGATTTCTGAGTTCGACGCGATCGTCCCTAAACTAGGCGATATCGGCGCAAACCAAACAGCCGCGCGAGCAATTATTGAAGAGATTAGAAGCGCGACTTAACTAATCATGCCATGAAAATCTGGGATATTTCACGAACCCTTTCCAATGATCTGGCAGAATGGCCGGGTGATCAGCCCTGTCATTTTCGATTAACAAGAGAGAAGACGAAGGGCGAAAGCGTAAATCTGGGCGCGATTAGCATGAGTGTGCACAATGGAACGCACGCGGATGCTACATTTCATTTCGACACGGACGGTGAATCAATTGAGAAAGCGCCGCTCCAGACTTATCTGGGCCGCGCCACCGTGATCGATCTTGGGCAAGCTTTCCTAGACGCAAAGGAGAAACATCTGATCACAATCGAGGACCTCCGGCCGTCTGCAGAAGAAATTGCGGCGACCTCTCGGCTCCTTGTAAAAACCGGTCGGTGGAGTAACTCGACTGTTTTCCCCGACAAAATTCCGGTGATCGCAGCCGACGTCCCGGCGTGGCTGCAGAAAAATGGCGTCAGGCTGCTGGGCTTGGATCTGCCGTCCGTAGATGAAATCGATTCGAAGTCATTGCAGAACCACCATGCCCTGGCCCGTGCCGGCGTCGCGATTATTGAATCGCTCGATCTGAGCAATGTCGCTTCCGGTGTTTATCACCTCGCGGCGTTACCCCTAAAAATCGATGGGGGCGACGGGGCGCCGATGCGTGCAATTCTCTGGCGCGAGTGAAACCCAGTGAACATTGCCCGCGCTGACTGTCATTCCGAGCGAAGTCGAGAATGGAGCGGCTGGGAAAGCCGCGACATAGACGGGAAGACCGGAGGTTGAGCGAATGGGAAATGAGCGAATCAAATCCATGGACATTTAGAATGAGAGATGTCTTCCGCCTTTGCATAAAGTTCCGGCGCGCCAAGCGATTCGGCTCGACATGACAACTAGCCTGCTTGAAGATCAGCGCACCGTTTGGGTCGTTGCTGCCATAAGCTTTCTCTTGTTTCTCATCGGCAATTTGCCGTGGCAGCTCGATGACTACGATCAGGCAAAGCAAGCATTCACTTCCTTTGAGATGATCAAGGAAGGTCACTGGTTCTATCAGCAGACTCCACATGAACGCGTGGCAACCAAGCCGCCATTGGTGGGATGGATTTCGGCTGGTCTCTTTGGAATAACCAGGTCATGGGAGGTGGCTTGG
>DASSFL010000327.1:0-1440 GCA_035694525.1 Candidatus Udaeobacter sp.
GCACGACAAACAGAAAGCCGATCACCGCAGGCATTGAAGGTTGATCAACGCAGATTGGTTTGAAGAATGTTGAGCGGGGCGAGATTGTCTCGCCGGTAGGATGCATTGCCAGTAAGTGTCGGTGCTTAATTTGGCAACGCCCGATGCGCGTCATCGTCGCCCGCTCAAATTTGTTTGGAAGTGCAAAAAAAACAATCGTACGAAGCAGCGGCCGTTCGCATTCTCGAACGGCCACTTCTTTTGCGATGGCGTTTTCAGTTACTCAACAACTCCTTAACCGTTTAGAAAACGCCGGATCACACCAAGCGCGCCTAAGGCTGCGCCGAGCAACATCGCGGTGGCGCCACCATCCGGAACCGTGCCGGCAATACCTGCCCCAAACAGCGTCCATCCGGAAAGACTGTTCCCTCCGAATGTCTGCGGAATTGCGATGACGCCGCTCAAATTGCCGACATACCAAACTTCGGCAGAATCTGAGTGCTGACCATCACCCTCATATTTGGCGAATAGGTATGTGTACAAACCAGAACCAAGGTTTACCGTCGTACCGGTGCCATTTACGTGACCAGCTAAGACGGCTTCAGGCAACGAATTAAAAGCGTTGTTTGAACGGGCGAAGTCCCGTCCAAACGCTTGATTATTGGTGCCCGATGCCATTGCGACCAAATGATTAACAAAATTGCGTCTAACACCCTCCCCGGGTGGTATGTTGCCCTCGACAACCCCAAGCTCGCGTCCATCTCCAATTGTAAGGTTAATACTCGCTGGAAGCGGAATTCGATTGGCCTTTGCCTCTTTGCCAGAAGCGAGCATCACGGCGCAACCAATTCCCAACAGCAGTACCAACTTCCCTGTTATAATCCCATTCTTTTTCATAAGACCTTGAAAAGCAGGCATTGGGCCAACCCTTGAAACGATCGTGCACTCAGCCGTCAGACGCGGAAAATACTTATGAGGGTGATACGGCGAATTCCTAGGCAACGACCTCAAATCGTAGCCGGGCCATGTAAACTTCCAACGAACGGACTCTTGTAGCGACTTGGGCGTTATTTTTGCCGAGTGAAATGCGTAAGACATTTCGACATTGTTAAGTACTCCGACGTAAAAGAAGGCGGCATTGAGATCCCCTAGGATTTTTGTTGAAAGGAGGAATCCTCGCGACAGAGGTAAAGCGGCGAAAGTGAAGATTAGCTGCTCCGATCGACGCGCCTTTTCATCTACTTCGCGACTGTTGCAACGGCAATCGGTTGGGCCCGCTCTTGGCCCGAAATACTCCTCCAAAATTTTCTGATCCCGTGACTTGAAGACCGTTTGCGATAAACACCTGCAAAAATCGCGTTGACGGAACCAAATCGTATTGTGTCGCCATCCTTCAACTCAGCGTCAGTGACACGATCGCAATTGATCCATGTCCCGTTCGTTGAATTTAAATCCTTCAGC
>DASSFL010000328.1:0-1139 GCA_035694525.1 Candidatus Udaeobacter sp.
GTAAGACTCAATGAACGTGCTGAAGCTGTGGCTGGAGACTGGTTTCTTAAATACCGAGCTACACAAGATAGAACCGGTGCTTGGCGTGTAGTTGAGGAGAAACAAGCCAGAACTGTGTCGCTCTCAGCAGACAGCGTACCACCCTCAGTCGAGGAACAAATGGTTGATCAAGTACTGGAACAAGCAGGAGAACCGCCGCTTACTCTTGCGAGTCTTGACCAGAAGGTTGAGGAGTTGGCAGACAACGTATACATCAGTCAACAGGACAAGATTAGCAGAACAGTTAGTGATCCTGCAGAAGCTAGTGCACGCGCTGAAGCACTAGCTGCCAACGTGATCAACTGGCTAACTCGTCTCAGTGATAGTGAGTTCGGACGGATCATAAAAGACCACGTCGAGGGAGTAACTGGAATTAGACCTGGGTCTATACGAGATCCTAGTATTAACAAACAACGGATGATTAAGTATGTACAATTCATTCGTGACAGAGGAAGGGTTGATACTAAAGTGGAACATCGTGCTCCTACTAAAGTTGAGGATGTGTATACACAGAGGGGTCTGCCTGTTGAACCTAGGGTCGATGAATTAGACCAAATGGAGCTTAGAGGTCCGCGACTAGTGGCAACAGATAACGACCAACTCCTGAGGATGAACCAGTATATGGGTGATTTCGGATACGGCAAGTATCCTGACACTGACAAGGTTATCAGTCGCCGTGGACAAGTAAGAACTGATGAGTGGAACCGCGGTAAGGTGGGTAAGGTCGAATTGAGACCTGCTGAGGGAAGGATAGTATTCGGTCAAGCAATAGAAAGACCTGCGAAGATGAGTGCAGGTCTAAACTTCTTCGAGCAGTTTGGCGCCTTAATGAACGAGTTCCGCAAGTCTATACCAGACCCAAAAGCGTTTGAGGACGCTGCCGAGATGTTGCCACGGGGTGACTTTGGATTTGTGCCACGAGGCTTTAGAGACCAAGCGGTTGATAGGTTGCTAATTCAGTGGAGTCCAGAGCTACGAAAAGGTATTAGAGCTACAGCAGCGATTGGTAAGTATCCAGCTACTGCTGAAGAAGGTGTGGTTAGAGTTAGAGACCGAAGCGGTAAAGAAGTTCGATTGGAGTCTACTGTAAACCCACTGCT
>DASSFL010000329.1:0-1168 GCA_035694525.1 Candidatus Udaeobacter sp.
GTTTTCTTTTCAAAAATATTATAGAGAAGCTTCTCTGCAGCGTTCGGTCCGTAGATTTCCTGCGCCGCTTTCAGGAGATCGAGAGTAAGCTGGTGACTGTCAGCCTGAAAAAGATCATGGCTGCGTCGTGTCAGCCGATAAACCATCTCCGGTCGGCCCATCTTTTGCGGCCGACGCCAAGTGTCCAAGTAGCCGTCGCGCTGGAGAGTCAGACAATGCTGCTTGATGCCCATGTAGCTCATCTTCATTTTCTCCACCAGTTCGTTGACGGACATTCCCCTCGTGCGCTTGAGCGAGTTAATAATTTCAAGTCGTTGAGTACGGCCAATTTCCGAGATTAAGCGTTGGTTCATAGATGAGAAAAGTGACAATTGAATGACGAAAAACTGAAGTGCGGGACTTTATACGGCGCGATCTTTAATACGCAAGTATAAAGTTTACGCAACGGGCCAAACGAAAAGAGATTACGAAGTGGCTAGACGCCGGAGACCCAGCGCTATTTCGCTATGACAACATCGCCGCTTTGGATTGGCCGTGGCAGATCGGCCCACTGAATGGTGATGTCGCTGAAGTTCACGGGAATGCCGGCGCACATCAACGGGTCGGGCTTGTCGCAAACGTGGAAGTGCAAATGCGGCTCGGTTGAATTGCCAGATGAACCAAGTTTCCCAATCACGTCGCCGGCTTTCACGTGGTCGCCGACGCGAATGCCCACACTGCCCGGCTGCAAATGCGCATACAGTGAGTACTCATTCTTTCCGTGATCAATCATCACGTAGTTGCCTGTAATCCCCGTTAGGCCTTTGCCAAGCCGCTCTCCTTGCTCTTTCTGTAGCCGCGCGGAATACGCCTCCTGAGTTTCGTTAGGACGCTGCATCGCCGAAGGATCTTCTTGCTGATCGTTTGCAAGGCTGGTCACACGGCCGTCGGCCGCGGCGAGCACATCCGCGCCGTAAGCGTAAAAATCATCGAAGCGTGTGCCGTCGCCTTTGTGGCTGAGTCCACTCTCACCGACCTTGGCAATGTCGAGCGCGAACTCTTCCGGAATGGCCCAGCGATGACCCGTGTGAAATGAAGCTCCCCAACCCACATACCAAACGCCTCGTAGTGGAAAGATGTATTTATTCTTTGCGAACTCAGATTTGATCGGAATTGAACCCGCGAATTC
>DASSFL010000330.1:0-26653 GCA_035694525.1 Candidatus Udaeobacter sp.
TGCAGCCGTGGACGGAACTGGCGTAGATGTCGGCTCGTTTCATCACATTGTTGGAACCTTCGACGGATCAAATTTAAGATTATACAAGGACGGATTGCTGTTGGCTGGGCCTACTGCGGCGTCGCCTGCTACCGCACCCTACTCTCAAGGTACGATTGGTTCGGCGTTTGGCGGAGCATATTGGAATGGGGATATAGATGAAGTTCGCATTTCCAGCGCGGCTCGCTCCGCTGCTTGGATTACTGCCGAATACAACAATCAAAATAACCCAGGCACCTTCATCATAATGGGAAGCGAGAGTTGCCCATCGGGAACGCCTACTCCCACTCCTACGGCTACACCTACCGCCACAGCCACTCCTACCGCCACACCTACCGCGACTCCCCAATTCGCAGCGGACGACTTCAATCGCGCGGATGGGGGACTCGGTTTGAACTGGGTGAAGCTGGTGCCGGCGTCGGAACAAACGTTGGTGATCGTGAACAACCAGGTGACCCCCGATATCGAGGACGCGCATTGTTACGCATCTTGGATCGGGAACACGTTCAGCCAAGATCAGTATTCTCAAGCGCGGATCAGCAATGTGGGGCCGTGGAACGGCGTGATTGTAAGGGCGCAACCCACCCTTGACCAATTCTATTTCGCCTTTGTATTTGGGCCCAACGACTACCGCATCTATATGCGAAAGGATGGGCTTTATTATGACATGGCCACGGGAAGCACCGAGACGTGGGTGGCCGGTGATATCATCCGGTTGGAAGTTGTTGGGTCAAATCCGGTGCAACTGACGTTGTTCCGAAACGGGAATCCGGTTTTGACCAACACGAATCCATATAATTTGGTTGGAGGCAGCCCGGGGATCGGGATCTTTTCGCGTTTTGGGTATAATCTAGCGATTGACGACTGGGAAGGCGGGAATCTTGGGATGCAGGGGATTCTCGCGGCACAGACGCAGGCGCCGAGTGTGCGCGGGAATCTTGTGGCGACGGCATTAGGCGTGAGCCAAGTTAAGCTGGGTTGGACGGCATCAACCGACAGTGCCGGTGCGAAAAAGTATGAAGTACAGCGGCGGGACCCTGGAAGCCCGAGTTTCGTGCACGTGGGAACGACCAGAGGAACGAGCTACACCGACACTGGATTGGCAACGGGTAGCAACTACAGTTATCGGGTCCTGGTGAGGGATGCGAAGGGGCGCCTGCAAAAGTACTCGGGTGTGGCGAGCGTCACAACAGCGTCACCCACAATCGTCCCTCGCATACCACGATAACGAGGGAGACGAAACCAACTGAAAGGCAATCTTCCCCGCCAACGCAAGCGAAAACGACTACGCGACGGCGCCCAAGACGCCGGATGGCACGCTGGCAGTCGTTATTGAGGCAACACGTGATTTCTCAATCTGTTCGCGCAATTGATGCCAAGTCCACCTCGGACTCGCATGCGACACCTCAGCCTCATTGACACAAACTGCTCGCGGCTGGTACGTCTGCGGTTATCGGATTCATTCCCTAGAACTATGAAATCCGCCTCGGAGGTCATCGACACGGATTTAGATTTATTGTCGCATCAGTTGGGGGCGGAGTTTGACGCCTTGTCCGGTCGCAGCGTGCTTATCGCAGGCGGCGCCGGCTTCCTCGGCTACTATCTCGTCCAGGGCGCCCTCCATTGGAATCGTACCCATGCTGCTCAACCGCCCATCCTGGTCACCGTCCTCGACAACTTCATTCGGGGTGTGCCCGGTTGGTTGATGGCACTGGAGCAGGACCCGAATCTTCGCCTGCTGAAGCATGATATCACTCAACCGCTGCCGGCAGCGCTGGGCGACGTTGAATATCTGATCCACGCTGCTTCGATCGCCTCTCCGACTTACTACCGCAAGTTTCCCATCGAAACGATGGACGCCAACGTCAACGGTCTGCGCTTCCTGCTCGACTACAGCCTGGCGCAGAAACAAAAGGGCAAGCCGGTCGAAGGAGTCCTGTACTATTCCAGCAGCGAGATATACGGTGATCCCACCCGGGACAGCATCCCAACGCCGGAATCCTATCGTGGTTACGTCTCCTGCACCGGGCCCCGCGCGTGTTACGATGAGTCGAAACGGTATGGTGAAACCCTTTGCGTTAACTTCGCTCGCCAGCATGGCCTGCCCATCAAGGTGGCTAGGCCGTTCAATAACTACGGTCCCGGCCTGAAGATAACCGACGGCAGAGTCATCCCCGATTTCGCTCGGAACATTCTCGGTGGCCAGGACATCGTGATGTTCTCGGACGGCTCGGCCAGACGGACTTTCTGTTACGTCGCGGATGCCGTGGCGGGTTACTACAAGATCCTGGTCAAGGGAAGGTCGGGTGAAGCCTATAACATCGGCGTGGAGACGCCCGAGATCAGCATGGCGGAACTGGCCGAACGAGTCGCGGCGCTGGGCCGGGAATTGTTTGGCTACACCGGCAAGGTTGTCCGGCAGCAAAGCGCGGACAAGGATTACCTCGTGGATAACCCGAGTCGTCGTTGCCCGGTGATCACCAAGGCGAGGACGGAACTCGGTTACGATCCGCAGGTGACCATTGAGGAAGGCTTGCGACGCTCCCTCATCTGGTACTCGAGCAATCGCGAGGCATCGGAGGCTTGATGAACGTCTCGATTATCGGAACCGGCTACGTGGGCGTGGTCACGGGTGCCTGTCTGGCGGAGAAGGGCCACCAAGTGACGTGCGTCGATATTGATCCTGAGCGGGTGGCGGCGCTCAACCGCGCGGAGTCACCTATCTTTGAATCCGGCCTCGATGAATTGCTGCGCACGCACGTTGGACGCACACTGAGGGCGACCACGGATCTTCCGGCTGCAGTCTCGGATTCGGAACTTACTTTCATCGCTGTTGGGACGCCGTTCAATGGTCAGACGATTGACCTGGCGGCAGTGATGGATGCGTCGCGGCAGATCGGTTCAACCTTGCGAAACAAGTCCGCCTATCATGTTGTGGTGGTCAAGAGCACCGTTGTCCCCGGGACCACCGACTTGCACGTGATTCCCGCTCTTGAAGCCGCTGCCGGCAAACGGGCCGGGGTGGATTTTGGTGTGGGCATGAACCCTGAATTCCTCTCCGAAGGCGAAGCCGTGCACGACTTCATGTTCCCCGACCGCATTGTGTTGGGCGGGAACGACGAACGGACCCTCGACACCCTCGAAGAACTGTACCGGCCTTTTGCCGCGGCCCCCCGCATCCGTACCAACACGCGCACTGCCGAACTCATCAAGTACGCCTCAAACGCCCTGCTGGCGAACCTCATATCGTTCTCGAACGAGATCGCGAACCTTTGTTCTGCTCTTGGCGGGACCGATGTCGTCGATGTTATGAGGGGCGTCCACCTGAGTCAGTACTTTGGCAACCACAACACCGATGGCTTGCCCCCAATCGTGTCTTTCTTGCAAGCTGGTTGTGGCTTTGGCGGAAGTTGCCTCTCAAAAGATGTCAAGGCACTCGTTGCTCACGGACAAAAGGCGGGTGTCCCGATGAGCCTTCTGGAATCCGTGATCAAGGTCAATGAAGAGCAACCCAGCAAAGTGGTGGCCCTTTTGGAAAAGCATTGGGCGAATCTCACGGGAATCCGGGTGGCCGTCTTGGGATTAGCCTTCAAACCGGGCACCAACGATGTCCGGGAGAGTCCGGCCTTCCCCATCCTGCGCGAACTGCTTAAGCGGGGTGCGGTGCTGAAAGCCTTCGATCCCGTTGCAATGGACGAGGCGCGCCGCGTCATCCGCAACGCAGGGATCACTTACTGCCAGAGCCTATCGGCGGCACTGCTTGATACCGATGCCGTTATTCTGGTTACCCCTTGGCCGGAGTTTCGTGACGTTCCAGCCCTTCTGCGGGGACGCCACCCCGTTCCAGTGTTTGTTGACGCACGACGTGCCTTTGAACGTGGAAGTGTGGAGCGCTACGAAGGCATCGGTTTGTAGGATCCACTTGTGGAATTCATCGAAACAGCACTTAAAGGGGCCTTCCTGATCCGGCAGAAAAAGATCGAGGATCACAGGGGCTATTTCGCGCGTGCCTGGTGCCGCGAAGAGTTCATTCAGCATGGCCTGAATCCCAACGTGCTCCAGCTCAATACTGCGTTCAATTTTCAGCGGGGCACAGTTCGCGGCATGCACTACCAGAAAAAGCCCCACGAGGAAGCCAAGCTCGTGCGCTGCACGCGAGGCGCCATCTATGACGTAATTATCGACTTGCGCCCTGATTCGCCGACCTGCGGCCAGTGGCACGGGGAGGAACTCACCAGCAGTAACGGTAGCATGCTTTACGCGCCCGAAGGGTTCGCTCATGGCTACCAAACGCTTCTCGACGAGACGGAAATGTATTACATGACATCCGCCCTTTACGCTCCCGAAGCGGCGCGAGGCGTCCGTTATGACGCTGTGGCTTTCGGAATTCTCTGGCCGCTTCCGGCCACGGCGATATCGGAGCAGGATCGGAAATGGCCGGATAACTGGCGATGAGCCTCATACCAATCTGGCATTGTCGTTCAACATTGGCGTAAAGAATCCTTATGGTTAACGCAGCGGATACTGTCTTGGCGCAGCGCGAAAGCGACGGCAATCCGGTGCGTGTAGCGATGGTCGGGGCTGGAGTTACAGCGCGGATGATTGCGCTTCAGCTGGCCACCCCCGTTCCCGGTATGCGTTTGGTGGCGATCGCCAACCGTACGGTCGAAAAGGCGACTCAGGCTTTTTCCAATGCCGGAGTGCCCGAGACTCAGGTTGTATTGGACCTCGGCAGGCTTGAACAAAATGTTGATAAAGGCCGTGCTTCCGTCGTGAAGGACCCAAACCTCGTTTGCCAGGCGGGCAATATCGACGTCATCGTCGAAGTTACTGGTACCGTTGAGTTTGGCGCTCACGTTGTCTCGGCCGCCATCCGTCACGGCAAGCACGTCGTCCTGGTTAACGCCGAACTCGATTCAACGGTCGGTCCGATACTCAAATTCCACGCTGAACGGGCTGGCGTCGTGCTGACAAATACCGACGGAGACGAACCGGGAGTGGCGATGACGTTGCTGCGGTATCTGCGCAGCGTGGGTTTGAAGCCCGTGGCTGCCGGGAATCTCAAGGGGATGATCGATAGGTATCGGACCCCGGAAACACAGCGCGAGTTCGCTACCAAGTATGATCAGGACGCCGCCAAGGTCACCTCGTTCGCTGACGGGACCAAGCTCTCGATGGAGACCTGTATTCTGGCGAACGCTACCGGGTTCAAAGTCGGACAGCGGGGCATGTATGGTCCCACATGTGCCCACGTCCGGGAGATGGCGAAACTATTGCCGTTGGATCAACTACTGGCCGATGGCTTGGTTGATTACGCGTTAGGAGCGGAACCTCACACAGGAGCTTTTGTGATTGTGCACGAGGAGCATCCGCGCAAGCAGAAGGAGTTGGCTTATTACAAGTTGGGAGATGGACCCGTCTACGTTTTCTACACGCCCTACCATTTGCCGCACATTCAGATCGCCTCAACCATCGCCCGCGCTGCCTTGTTTGGCGATCCCACAGTAACTCCGCTCGGCGCACCCGTTTGCGAAGTGATTACAATCGCCAAGCGCAACCTCCAGATTGGCAACGTGCTGGATGGGGTCGGCGGATTCATGGCCTACGGCCTGATCGAGAATGCGCCAATCAGTGCAAAGGAGAATCTCCTCCCCATGGGGGTTTCTGAAGGGTGCCGACTGGTTCGAAATATACGCAAAGACCAACCGATTACGTATGCAGACATTGAACTGCCGCAGGGCCGCTTGTGCGATGAGTTGCGCACCCAACAAGATAAACATTTTCGCGGAGAGGCCCGGGCAGGAGCAAGGGATCAATAGCACCGGCTGAGCGGCGGATTATTTTCAAGGAACTCAATGCCTAAAAAACCGGAGAAACAACCGGAGAAGAGATCATGAAAGTGGTTCTATTTTGCGGTGGTTTCGGCATGCGCATGCGCGAATATTCCGAAGCTTTGCCCAAGCCCATGGTGCCGATTGGGTATCGTCCCATTCTTTGGCATGTAATGAAGTATTATGCCCACTACGGACACAAAGACTTTATTTTGTGCTTAGGTTACAAGGCCGACGTTATAAAAAAGTATTTTCTTGAATATGACGAGTGCGTGTCAAATGACTTTGTCCTTTCCCGCGGAGGCAAGAATGTTGAATTACTAAGTAGCGACATCGATGACTGGAACATTACGTTTGTCGATACAGGACTTACCTCGAACATTGGTCAACGTCTGAAAGCCGTGCAAAGGCAGCTTGAGGGAGACGAGATGTTCCTTGCCAACTACACTGATGGTCTTTCGGATGTGCCGCTGCCTGCGGTCATACAGTCCTTTGGGAACAGCGAAAATATCGCCTGCTTTGTGGGCGTGAAGCCGCGGGCCACCTTCCATCTTGTCACCATGGAGTCCGGTGGTGTCGTCACGAGCATCGAGCACATCGCGAAGTCCGGGACGCAGATGAACGGGGGGTTCATGGTGTTGCGGCAGGAGATCTTCAGTTACATGAAGGACGGAGAAGAACTTGTAGAAGAACCGTTCCATCGGCTCATCGGCGCCGGCCGGCTGATGGTCTATCCACATGAGGGCTATTGGGCCTGCATGGATACTTTCAAAGAAAAGCAGGACCTTGAAGACCTCTTCAGCCGGGGCAGTGCGCCTTGGGCAGTCTGGAATCATCAGCACGAAATCAAGAAATGATTTCGTGCAATCTGAAGCGCGTGAAGCGCGTGCTGTGCCTGGGCGCGCACAGCGACGACATCGAGATTGGCTGCGGTGGCACACTGTTGCAAATGATCGAGCAGTCGAAGAGCCTCGAGTTCTATTGGCTCGTTCTATGTGCTAACCCGGAACGGACTTTGGAAGCCAAACGCAGCGCCAACGCGTTCCTCGCGCGAGCGCGCAAGAAGACGATCGTGGTAAAGCCTTTTCAAGACGGATTCCTTCCCTACCTGGGTCCGCCGGTTAAAGAATGCTTCGAAGAACTCAAGAAAGTCTTCACGCCGGATGTAATCTTCACGCATTGCAGGCACGATCTTCACCAAGACCACCGTCTGGTGTGCGAGTTGACGTGGAACACTTTTCGCGATCACTTCATCCTCGAATACGAGGTCCCAAAATACGACGCTGATCTGCGTTCTCCTAACTTCTTTGTGCCGTTGAGCGATGCTCACGCGCGCAAGAAGGTCAACAACCTGATGCGCTACTTTACCACGCAGCGGAACAAGCACTGGTTCCGCGGGGAATTATTTTACGGTCTGATGCGGTTGCGGTCCACCGAGTCCGCCTCACCCACCCGTTACTCGGAGGCTTTCTATTGCCGGAAGGCCCTCCTCGCGACAGCGCATTGAGCCGCGCCCCAGGCGCGCGATACATTCGCAGCCTGGAATAATGGATATTTGGAATGCGATGTACGGCGTATCAGACACGCCTGGAAAAGAATTCGGCGCCGTGGGGACGGAAAACCTCTCATTGCCGGCTTCGTCGCATTTGTCTTGCCAATCACCAAATTTGTAGAGTAAACGACGTTGCATGACACAGGATAGCGGAAAAATGCCGTACGATCGACAATTGCCCGGCACGAACATAGTTTGTCGCAGCCATAAGCCGAACGGATGCTTTTGCCTGTTCGCCTTTCTGGTTTCTGCCGCGCTCGTGTTCGGCTGCCAGTCCCCTCTACCGCCTTTGCCAAATCCACCGGGTCCCCATACAGCCGTGAGGCTTTCTCCAGGAGATGTGCTCAGGCTTTCCTTTGCCGAAGAGAGCGATTTGGATCAAACGCAGAAAATTCGCAGGGATGGAAAGATAAGTCTGCCGTACCTTGGGGAGGTGACCGCTGCCGGCAGAAGGGTCAGCGATCTCCAACATGAGCTCACGCGCCGCTACGACGAGTACCTTGATAATCCCGAGGTTCTGGTCACATTGGAGAGCGGTTTGGCCACCGTCATCGTGTCAGGATTTGCCACTTATCCGGGCAAGGTTACGTTTGATCGCCCAACGACTGTGTATCAGGCTATTATGACAGCGGGCGGGGTAAGTGACTATGGAAGCCTCAGCAACATTCACCTCACTCGCATAATCAACGGAGTGCAGCGCACGGAGACGATTAATCTTCGGCCGAATATTCGTGGCCAGCCTACCAACCCAAAATATGTTCAGGACGGGGACGTGATCTACATCTCGCGCAGCTTGTTTTGATTTGACGTGCCGGGGCAGGGCGCGACTTGCAAACATGATTTTGCCATGTCGAATTCACCGGACCCGTAAGCGTAACCGCGTTGATTTGCTGCCCCTCGCGCTGGTGCTCGTTGCTTGCTTATTTGCTCCTGTCCGCGAAACGATGAGTCAAGATGCAGTAGCTGCGGCGTCGGAAGCTGCCGGGCTTGGCTGGCTGCCAGCTGTTCCAATTCAAATCACAGCCGGCATGGACATCGGCTACGACGACCACGTCAACGCAAGCAATCCTACCACCAGCTCAAGCGGTCAAAAGTCATTTTTCGCGAGGGAAAACTTGGTCCTCACTTATGCGCGCCCCACGGAGCAGACACAAGTCGGTCTAATTGGTGTCGGACGCTTTGAACAGTTTTTCGATCTGGGGACGGACGATAAGAACGGGAATGTCACCTTGTCGATTATGCATCACAGCTCGACACGGCTATCCTTCTACGCCAGCGTTTACGCCGCATACGAAACGGAGCCGGATTTCAAATCCGATGTCGGCCCGGAGAATGTGCGCGCCAATCATTTTAACACGATCGATATTTTTTCGGTCACTTATCAATGGCTCCCGCGAGTCAGTACGGTAACAAGTTACACGTTCCAGCTCGTTAAGTACGCCAGCGCGTCAGTTGGAGCTGGACAGGACCGGACGGATAGCACGTTCGGCGAGACGGTTCAATTTAGCCTGACGAGCCGGACGAATCTGGTCGGCGACTATCGATACCAAATAACAGATTACGATACCGCTCCGATCGATTCGACTACTCACTATCTCCTCGGTGGTATCGATCATCATCTGACGGAGCATCTAATCGTTCACGCGCGCGGCGGTCCATCATTGCGCTCTCTGAAGAACGATGGCGATTCGACCACACCATACTTCGAAGGTTCGCTTGAGTACTTTATGAGCAACCACTCGCTGAACTGGACGACAAGCTATGGCTTCGAAGCGCCCAATGAGGCAAACGCGTCGCTCCGCAAGACGTTCCGAACCGGCCTGGTCCTGACGTATAATCTTACTTCGAGGCTCAGTTCTACGACCGGTGTCTATTTTCACCACGATGAAAATCAAGTCTCGGCTTCGTCCGGAACCGGCTCGGCTGGCTCGCAGGACACTCTCGATCTTTCTCTCGGCTTTGGCTATACGATCAATAAGCGTCTTTCCCTGCGCCTTAACTACACCCATACCTCCCAGAGTTCGTTAGAAGGGACACCCGGTTACTCGCGGAACAGCTATTCCGCTGGATTGACTTACGCGTACTGAGAACTTATCAGCCGAGACAGTTTAGCTACCGGTAACGCCACGAACAGAATCGACAACTGCCCCGCCTAAGAAACACCTCCGGAATGCTACATCTACCAAACAAAGCTACTCGAGACCCGATCGTTCGCGCGCAGGCACGGAACGTCTCCGAATCTACTTCCTCGAGTTCTAGGAACATGTGGCGTTTTTGGAGCGCCGTTTGTTTTGCGATTGTAATGCTGGCGGCGTTTGCCCAGCCGCTCCTCGGATTGGCAAATTACGCGGCCCACAGTTCGCTCCACTCGTACATCCTGCTGATTCCCTTTGTTTCTGGCTACCTCCTTTACCTTCGCCGTGATCAACTACCCAAAGAACGCGTCGCTGATCTTCCATTCGGGATTGTGTTACTGGGCTGCGGTCTCGGCGTTTTCCTGTTCACTCACTGGTTGGCCTTCGTTGGACGGGCGCCCGCAGACAATTACTACTTCGTCCTTCTGACCACATCGTTCCTTTGCTGTCTTGCTGCGGGAGGTTTTTTCTTTTTTGGGCGCGACTGGATGCGAGCAGCGGCTTTTCCGCTGGCCTATCTCATTTTTATGGTTCCGATGCCGGATGCTATGGCAGACGCGCTGGAGACCGCTTCCAAATATGCCTCGGCCGAGGTGGCAAATCTCTTTTTTCACCTGAGCGGTACGCCTTTTCTCCGCGCAGGGCTTATTTTTCAATTGCCGAACATCACGATCGAAGTTGCGCAGGAATGCAGCGGCATTCGATCAAGCTGGGTTCTTTTTATCACCAGCGTCTTGGCCGCCAATTTATTCTTAAAGACACCGTGGCGTCGTTTCGCGCTTATCGCCTTCGTCATTCCGCTCGCCATTTTGCGGAATGGCTTCCGCATCCTCGTGATCGGCCTCCTCTGTGTGAATGTAGGCCCGCAGATGATTCACAGCGTAATCCACCGCCGCGGCGGGCCTCTCTTTTTCGTGCTTTCGCTGATTCCATTATTCCTACTGTTGTGGTGGCTGCGCAGGGGTGAGATCCGGGTTCGGCCAGCAAAATCACGCTCAGCTTCATAGCGGATTCGAACCTTCTCATTTTCCTGCTGCATCGCTCGTCGGTTCGCAGCTCTCTCTTTCTCATTTTGCGCAATTTTTAAGGGAACTTACCCCTGCCATTTCCGGAGAAAGGCTTGAGGGACCCTGCTCTTCTGCGGTTGATACGTAAGCTGGACTGAACTTCGCTACGGATCGCGCGCCCAGGGAGCGTTTCGCTTAACGAATGAGATTTCGGATTAGTTATCGGCCGGAAACCCGCATTGTAGCCGGGGCTACAGTGCTATTCGTAATATCTGCTCGGAGCGAATCGTGACTCCCAATACCGTGTTAGCGTTGGCCGCCGCCATGTTCAGCGCCGCTTTAGCGGCAGCTGCGGCCTGTCGAAAGCAGCGATCGCTCGCAACCTGGTGTTTTTCGGCTGGAATGCTGACTTTTGCATTGGAAAGCCTGTGTGGGGCAATAGCAAACGATGCGCTCCTTCCTGAGAGGGCGGCCTTCTGGGAAACGCTTTCTCTGGTGGCAAGATCATTTCTCCCTGGCATTTGGCTAACGTTTAGCCTGACATATTCCAGGGCAAATTACCGCGATTTCCTCGTCCGATCGCGGTGGCTTGTTATCGGGGCTTTTTTGATTCCACTGCTGTCACTCGCGGCGCTTTACAGTTTGTTTTTCTACGTGGTCGTTTATGACCCACCCGCTCACGGCTGGGGACTCAGGTTCAATGAACCGGCAAAGATTCTTAATGTTCTGATCCTCATTTCGACGGTGTTAGTTCTGACCAATATCGAGCAGACGTTCCGCGCCGCCGTTGGAACGATGCGCTGGCGAATCAAGTTCCTGGTTCTGGGGCTGGCGGTGATCTTTGGTGCCTGCATTTACACTCGAAGCCAGGCGCTGCTTTTCTCGGATTACAGCCCAGGCCAACTCAGCGTCGAAGCGACTGCTCTTCTAATCGGATGCGTGCTGATCACCGCCGCTTACGTTCGAAGTGGATTTGGCGAAATTGATGTCTATCCGTCACGCGCCGTTTTACACACCTCGATCACGGTCTTGCTGACCGGGGCATATCTTTTTGTTGTTGGCGTACTGGCTCAAATCGTCGCCCGCTTTGGCGGCGCTGCCAGTTTTCCAATCGCAGCGTTTGTCGTTCTCCTTGGGGTGGCCATCCTGGCAGTGCTGCTTCTTTCTGACCGAGCTCGGCAAACTCTGCAGCTCTTCGTCAGTCGCCACTTTAAAAGGCCGCAGCACGATTTCCGTCAGATTTGGGCGCGATTCACTCAAAGTCTGTCGGTTGCCCTCGATGAGACCGTGCTCGCCACGATCGCGTCGCGGTTGATTTCAGAGACTTTTGGTGCGCTGTCCGTCTCGACCTGGCTTTTCGATGAACAAGGAGAGCGCCTGATCCGAGTGAGCTCAACCTCCGATGCGGAGCAGGCTCAGAGCGACGATTCGACCAGCTCGATCGCGGGAAAGGAACGCAATTCAGCAGAGTTACTCAAGCTGTCGCGGCCCTTCGATCTCGGTAAAGCAAAAGAAAAGTGGGCACGAGACCTCATGGAGAGAAGCAGTGGGCAATTCCGCACTGGGGGCAGCCCAATTTGTGTTCCGCTGGTCGGTGGAGAGAGCTGTCTCGGAGTGATAGTCCTCGCAGACCGCGTTAGGGGGCTCGGCTACTCGGCGGAAGAGATGGACTTGCTAAAATGCATCGGCGAGCAAGTGGCGGCGACCCTCCTAAAATTGCGACTTACGGAAGGGATCATGGAAAGAAAAGAGCGGGAGGCGTTTCAAACAATGTCCGCATTCTTGATTCATGATCTGAAGAACGCGGCCTCAACCCTGGGTCTCATGTTGGAGAATTTGCCTACCCACTTTGACAACCCGGCTTTTCGAGAGGACGCATTTCGCGGAATCGGGAGCGCGGCCAGCCGCATTAACCAGCTGATCAGCCGCATGAACGCCCTGCGGCACGAGTTGTGCCTCAAGCCAGCGGAGTTGGATCTTAACCTCGTCGTCACCGAAACACTTGCGAACTTGAATGGTACACTCGGTACCAAATTAGTAACTAATTTCGATCAGGTCCCAAGGATATTGGCTGATCGCGAGCAATTGCAAAGCGTGTTTACAAATCTCGTTCTCAACGCGCGCGATGCGGTTGGCGCGAATGGCCGGATTACTGTGGAAACAGCCCGGCAAGGAGAGTTTGTGGCCCTTTCCGTAAGTGATAATGGGTGCGGAATGACTGAGCAGTTTATCAAAAATTCTCTTTTCCGGCCGTTCCGTTCTACAAAGAAAGAAGGGCTTGGTATCGGCATGTTTCAATCCAAGACGATTGTGGAAGCACACCGTGGAAAGATTCACGTAGAAAGTGAACTCGGCGTGGGCACAAAGTTCAGAGTCACATTACCCCTCAAATGCCAAATAGCATGAAACCCACTTTGCTCATTGTTGATGACGACGAAGCGATCCGGACTCAGATGAAATGGTCTCTGAGCGAGGATTACGAGGTTTATTTCGCACAAGACCGTCAAGAAGCCGTTGATGCCTTTGAGGCCAACTCCCCAGCGGTAACGTTGCTCGATCTGGGACTCCCACCCAGCCCCAACGAGTGCGACGAAGGATTGGCGGTCTTATCCGACCTACTCGCTATCGATAACACGGCCAAGGTAATCATCATTTCTGGGCAAGGCGAAAAACGCAACGCCATCGAGGCAGTTGGGGCGGGCGCCTATGATTTCTTGTGCAAGCCTGTGGACATGCAAGAACTGAAGCTACTGCTTCGCCGATGCATTCACGTCGTAGAGCTCGAGAAAGAATACCACAAGTTACAACACAGCCAGCGCGCTGATGTTTTTGAAGACATGCTAGGAACCAGCCCACAAATGCACGCAGTCTTTGACCTTATTCGCAAGGTAGCTGGGACTAATGCTCCAGTGCTCCTGCTCGGAGAAAGCGGTACCGGCAAAGAAATGGCAGCGGCCGCCATTCATCGCTGCAGCGCACGCAAGGACGGCCCTTTTGTCGCCATCAACTGCAACGCTATTCCTGAAAATCTTTTGGAGAGTGAACTTTTCGGTCACGAAAAAGGCTCCTTCACCGGCGCTCATGTTCAACGCAAAGGACTGTTGGAAACAGCCAATGGCGGCACCCTCTTTCTTGATGAGATTGGCGAGCTTCCCGCGGCTATTCAGGTAAAGCTGCTTCGCTTCCTTCAAGAACAGCGCTTGCAAAGAGTGGGCGGTAGACAGGAGATCCAGGTCGATACGCGGCTGGTCGCGGCGACCAACGCGGATCTGAAAGAGCTGATTAATAGCGGGAAATTTCGCGAGGATTTGTATTTTCGAATTGCCGTCGTCACCATTCGCCTCCTGCCGCTTCGTGAACGCGGAGAGGATATTGTTTTCCTGGCCCGCGAGTTTCTGCAAAGGTACTCCGACCAAGACGGTCGTCTGAAGATGGTTTTCGCACCTGATGCCTTGCGGGCGATGAACTCTCATTCTTGGCCTGGAAACGTCCGCGAGCTACAAAATCGCGTAAAACGAGGCATGATTATGGCGAGTGGATCGCGAGTAACGGCAAAAGACCTCGAGTTGCAGCGTGATAAAGGGGTCGTGGCTTCCGGTGCGACGACGCTGCGACAAGCACGCGAACACGTCGAACGCGAAATGGTCGAGCAAGCCCTCAAGAGGCACTCCGGTAAAATTACTTCTGCTGCTGCGGATCTCGGCATTAGCCGCCCCACTTTTTACGAGCTAATGGAAAAACTTGGCATTCCCAAGGAACGAACAGCTGCAAACATTAACTGAAATCAAAACGTCCTCCACATGCAAACACCGAGAATCTTACTTAGAATTGTATCGCTTACTCTGGCGGTTACGCTGATCGCTGGCTGCTCCAAGGAAGCCAAGAAGACACGCCTTCTCGCCGAGGCCGACAATTATTTCAAAGCCGGCGACTACGACAAAGCAAAGGTGAGCTACCTCAACGTGGTGCAGCTCGACCCACAGAATGCTGTTGCATTCCAAAGAATCGGAGAAATGTGGCTGGACGATTGGGCACCGATGCGAGCCAGCGCATTTCTGGCAAAGGCGAGCGAGCTGGACCCAAATAACGTTCAAAATCGCGTACGACTGGCTCGTTCGTATGCAGCCACGGGACGATTCGAGGACGCACGAAAAGAAGCGCTCAAGGTCCTCGAACAATCGCCGGACAATGCCGATGCTCTTGTCACTCTGACTGAAGGGGCGCGAAGCAAAGAAGGTATCGAGGCCGCCGAGGAACAGCTCCAGAAATTCCCAAAAAAGACCGACGTTTCTTTCTACGTTGCTTCGGCGAATCTGCTGTTCAACACGGGCGACATGGCCGGGGCGGACAATGCGCTTCGGCAGGCGCTCGCCGCCGATCCTAAATCGTCCCAGGCACATATGGCAATGGGAAATTTGTATCTGCTTCAGAAAAATCAGAAACAAGCTGGCGAGGAATTCAAGAGGGCGGCTGAGCTTGCGCCCATTCGTTCCCTCGAACGCTTGAAATACGCCGCGTTCACGTCCGCAACTGGCGATACCGGAGAAACCAAAAGAATCGCCACCGAGATGACCACGCAGGCACCCGATTATCTGCCAGGCTGGACTTTGTTAGCGGAGCTTGCCCTAAAGGATAAGAAATACGACGAGGCGCTCTCGCTTCTTGAAAATGTGTCTAGCCGGGACCCCGAATACATCGATGGCCGCAGACTGGAAAGCGAGGTGCTGCTGGCAAAGGGCGACACGAAAAAAGCGGTCGACGTTTTGGAGCACCTCGATCAAACCTATCCAGACGTCCCGCTGATCAAATACCAATTGGCATCCGCATATCTCAGAAATAATAGCCCGAATCAGGCAAAGCTGGCGTTCGAGCAGGCGATCTCCATCAATCCGGATTATGATGATGCGATCCTGCGGCTCGCCGAGATCAATCTCCGCTCCGGTCATGGCGAGACGGTGATCGAGCCAATCACCAATTTGCTGAGAAAAAGGCCCGATCTGAGGTCTGCCGCATTCCTCCTGGCGGCCGCTTATGGCACGCTTGATCGGTTCGACGATGCCGAAGCGGTCATTCGCAACCAAGCGAGGCTCGCTCCCCAGGATCCACAACCCCATACAGCCCTCGGGCTGATCTTCCGACAGGCCAAAAGAAATGACGAAGCGCGCCAAGCCTTTGAAAAAGCGGCCGAGCTCGCGCCGGATAACCTGTGGCTGGTCGATCAACTCGTCGAGCTCGACTTGCTGGACAAACATTTCGACTCTGCCCGACAGAGGATACACCGCCAGTTCCAAAAAACGCCCGATTTGCCGGCCGCCCATTGTTTGGAAGGCAAAGTTTTGATTGCGGAAGGAAAATGGGACTTAGCGGCGGCAGAGCTTAAAAAAACGCTCCAGCTCGATCCTAACTTTTCCACTGCCTACGATCTGCTGGTGCAGACTTATATCGCAACCAACAAGCTTTCGGAGGCCACTAGCCAATTACAAGCAGAGACCTCGAAGGACCCGAATAACGCGTCGGTGCTACTGACGTTGGCGCTGCTGTACGAGCGGATGCAGAATTTCCCACAGGCGCGCGACGCGTATGAGAAGGTTCTCTCAATCAATCCTAACTTTGTTCCCGCCTTAAATAACCTTGCTTATCTCGACGCCGAGCGGCTGAACGACTTAGACAAGGCTTATGAATTGGCGCGCAGGGCCAGTGATCTGCAGGGGGATAATCCTGCCATAGCCGACACGCTTGGATGGATTCTTTCTAAACGTGGCGATTACCAGCAGGCCCTCACAATCCTGCAGGACAGCGCTGAAAAACTTCCGGACAACGCCGAAATTCAGTTTCATCTGGGCATGACCGCGTACGCATTGGGCCAGACAGACATCGCCAAGGTTGCGCTCAAGAAAGCCGCCGCGGCACCCAACGATTTTCCCGGTAAGGACGAGAGCAAACGCCGTTTGTCGCTGCTAGAGAGCGGTACAAGCGCCTCGCCGGAACTGTCCGTCTCGAAGCTCGAAGCAATGACCAAAGAACACCCGAACGATCCTGTCTCCCAGATGCTGCTCGGGGAAGCATACGAAAAACAGGGCGCCTCAGACAAAGCGGCTGCTGCTTTTGAGCAGGCCGTGAAACTCAATCCCAAGTTGGCTTCTGGCGTAACCAAGCTTGCTCAGCTCTATGCCGGCCCGCTCCGGAACAAGGAAAAAGCTCTCGCTTACGCAAAGAAAGCCCGCGAGCTGGCCCCAGGAGATCCTCAGATCGCCGCACTTCTGGGCAAAGTCGCCTACGACAGTGGCAATTTCGCGTGGTCATACAATCTTCTTCAGGAAGCCGCCCGCCTACGCCAAAACGATCCCGCACTTCTGTCCGATCTGGCCTGGTCAGCGTACAGCCTTGGTAGAGTGAACGAGGCGCGGGACGCGATGCAAAAAGCTCTGACGAACAAGCCTGATCCAGCCCATGCTGCCGATGCCCAAAAATTTCTCGCGTTGACCGCGTTGAGTGAACATTCAAAGGACCTCATGGCCGCCGAAGCGGAGATCCAGAAAGAGTTACAGTCGAATCCCGAATTCGTGCCGGCACTCATGGCCCAGGCCCTGCTGGATACCAAGCAGGGTCAGATTAAACGGGCAACCGAAACCTACGACAATATTCTGCGCCGCTGGCCAGAATTTGCGCTTGCGCAAAAACGCCTGGCCGAGTTGTACGCTCAAGACCCTTCTACCCTCGCTGCGGCGTCCGATCTTGCAGCGAAAGCGCGTAAGACGTTGTCCGACGATCCTGGGTTAACCGAGCTCTTGGGACGATTGAGTTATGAAAAGAAAGAATATCCCCGGGCTGTGCAGTTGTTACAGGAGAGTGCTCGACAACAGCCGTTGGACGCAAATTCTCTTTTTTATCTCGGAATGTCCCAGCTCCAGGCTAGACAGACCACGGAAGCGCGCGGGGCGCTGAATCAAGCTTTGGCTGGGGGTCTTGAGGAACCGCTCGCGACCGAAGCCAAACGCGCTCTTGCCGACGTGCAGAAGGAATGAGCAGCACATTCCAAAAATGTAGCGCAGACTTTGAAGTCTGCTGTGTGGCGAGTTTCTAATCCCGCTGCCCTGGCCACATTCTGCCGATTTGGAAATCGGCGATACAGCGGTTTGGAAAATTGGCGTCAGCAACGTGCGGCTTCACCGCTCCGCCTTAAAAATGCGTGAATCCGTGTTTGAGAATAAAAGGCCGCCTGTGCCGCCCGAGACTGTCGGGAAATCCGTCTGATTTCAAATGTCACGTAATCTACTTGACCCCCGCCACTTACAAACAAACTGCGCTGGAGTTTCGGCGCGGCGTCGGCTAATCTTACAATTCTTTGCTTCGCTGCCTTCGAGCGGACTAGGAGATCCTAAAGTTATTTTTCGAACATAATATCCTGATAATTAGAGTATTATGTATAAATACAGAAACCTGATGGCGCGAGTTTTCACGAGTTGGCAAGGCTCTTGCTTTATCCCTTTCCGACAACAGTAAACATTATGAAAATTAAATACCTCGCAGCAGTAGTAATAAGCCTCGCTAGTCTCGGCCTCACACAACGGGCCGATGCCATCTTGGAGATGACATATAACAATGGTTCTAGCCAAAGTAGTGCGAATCTTTTCGGCACCGTTATCCCAGGGACACAGAGTGGTGGCCAGGTAGATCGCGACGTGTTGATGACGAATCAGTTGGTCAGCATGACGCTTGGACAGCAAGGCACTTTTATAGTTAACGGAGATTCAGGGCTATATTCGCGTTCCTTTAATAGCTTTGGTACGCCCCCGGCGGCCATTGCCGCAGGAGCTGTTCCTGTGACTGGTATCCTAGATGGTACAACCCCTGTAACCGTCAACCTAGGGACTGGGTTTACGTACCTGGTTGCGGCGTACGATGGTCCAAACGGCAGTGTCGCGGTCTTTAATGTCGCAGGGTTAACCGGTTCAGTTGATCTCTACCGCTACGCTAAGCGCGATGGCCTGACAGGCAATCTTATAGGAAGCAACGTTGCAGCGCAAGGCTTCTTCAAGATGACCGGTTGGACGCTGCTCAACCCAACCGGCGCGGTTCCCGATGGTGGCACGACAGTGATGCTACTCGGCGCGGCCCTCGGCGGGCTTGGTATGGCGCGACGCTTTTTAAAGATTTAACTCCCCACTAGAAGCAGAAATAATTGACCGGGCAGGGTAAAACCTGCCCGGTTTTTTTTGTACGAGGAAGAAAGCAATAAAACGGCGACACTCATCCTGGTGGAAATGGGCGAGTTTGTCTTCTTCGCGTCGTTTGCTCCTTCCCGGCGACACTCCTATTTCTGCGCTTCTTGGAGTTATCGTCGGAATACTTTACAGAGAGCAGCGAAAATCTACTTCATTCAACCAACGCGTTTAGTTCTTGCCGACCGTCGTATGGAGCCTTTATGGCACGGGCACAACCATACATCTTGGTGCGGGCGGCGTATGCATGCCTGTTTGCGACGAATACGGTGCCGAGGTCTGGTATGCCGGTGATCCGTGTGGAGTCATGACTATTCCCGCGATCACTGGCTTGTGTCGGCTCACTCTATAGACGCTTTTTTGGCCCTGGCACTGGAGGGTTCAGGGACAGTGGCGTTCTCGGCAATGTTGCTCGGAGTAACCCTTGGTACGCTAAGCATATGTCGCCACTTCGCGCTTGGCTTGGGGGCAAAAGCCGAGCGCGCATCTAAACTGTCAGAAATCCCGACGCATTCAATGGCGCGTAATATCCAGCGTTCGTGCTTGTTAGCTATTGTCTTGCAGGCGCACAAGAGTAAGTCGGAATACCTTACGATTTGTCCTATTAACGGAGCGCAATTTATGATATCATTAGACAGCATAAATATCTGTCCTGTTGGAACTTAGCTATCATAAAAACCAGTTCCTCTATTTGGCACAGTGCTTGCTTTGTAACTTGGGACAAATGAAAATAAGAACAGTCCCCACAACCAAGCTTGCCTTTCTCTGCGCGGCCCTAGTCGCTGCATTGCTTACGTTCGCCGGCAAAGCCAGTGCCGTCAGCATCCGTGACGCTCACGAATTTGGCGCATCTTCACGTCATAGCGACGGATCAACCTACATCAATAATTTGATTGGCATGACCCTTCGTAGCCACGAAATGGCCAACCGGCAGTACTTCGGTTCAGACACTTCAACGCCCCGTGTTTTGGTGATTGATCGTGCGCTCCATAACCGTGAAACCATCACGAGTCCCAGCATCGGCGGAGTCCGCCCGCCGGGCTCTGGAGCGGTTCCTGATGGTGGCATCACTGCAATGTTGCTCGGTGGAGCCCTCAGTGCGCTCGGTATGGCCAGGCGTTACCTAAGGACTTAATAGGGCACTCCGACCTCGCTAAAAAACTTAGATCAGAAGTGGCCGTCTCGTTTTGGACGGCCACTTTGCTTGTACCTTGGAACCCCGATGTAGCCTTGGAAGATTTGAAATCACGCGAGTTGGGCTAATGGGCGCAAACCGATTTGTTCGGCCCACTAATCGATTTGATTTGAGGTTGTCTGCCCGCCACCTCCGCGACCCGCACTCTTAGGCTGCGAGCACTTCAAACGTGGAAATTTCCATTTCCATGGACCGCCCGAGAAAGTCGAACAAAACGCGGATCCGTTCTTTTGCCGGAAGTAACTGAGTAACCACGACATCCAGACCGTGAAAGGGTCCGGCAATGATTTGAACAGATTGGCCGACTTTGAGGGAACAATCGAGAGTTACAATCTCTTCCGCACCTACTTTCGATTGAAACGCGGCCACAATGTTTTCAGGCAAAGTTGCCAGCCGATCTCCAAAATGGACGATCCCTGAAATTCCATGAGAAGTCTCTACGGCGCGATGTTGCCTCGAATAGACAAATTTTGCAAAAAGATAGCCGGGAAACATCGCCTCTACGAACCAAACCGGTCCCCGTTGGGTCATTCTTCGGAAACGCAATCGAGGCGAACAACACTCGACGCCAAACTGACGTCGGAGCGCGGTCGCGGCCAAATGCTCGCGTTTTGGCTGCGTTTTTAGGCAAAACCATACTGGTTCGGAGACCAAGGCGAGCGAGGCGGATGACTGGGTCACACTCCAAACTACGGAATCGGCGATTCCAAGTTCCGGAAAATCGTAAAGTTTTCCGTCGAATTCTTGGGGCGTCGCTTCAGGCGAAGGGCAACTCGCTGGCCGGAGGACGCTGAAAAGCGCCACATCATAGTATGAGACAATCTCGATCGAGCAGCGGCCTAACCTGGCCCTGGACTGAGCGTCTGGTTAAAATCTGCAAAGAAACCAACCATAATAGTTTCAGCCGATGCCCAGAAGTTCACGCTTAATTATCAGAGATCATTGTTGGATACGCGGCGCACTCTGGCGTCACTTGATTGTCGCGGCAAACATCCCTGTATAAATATGCCACGTGACCTTTTGGAATGGTGCGCGGTAGAGGTTTCGAACCTCTGACCCCTACCGTGTCAAGGTAGTGCTCTACCACTGAGCTAACCGCGCGCTGGGATCGGAAATGATAACTGATCGGGGACTGGAAACGAGTCAAGCGAGATATCGAGACCACGGTGACTTAACTAAATTTTACGCACGGAGAAATCGTATCGTTAGTACCGCCACTTCGCGACTGGACAACTTCGAAGTGCAAGACGACTGTTCGCGTCTCGTGAGTACCTTGTTTTTCAAGCAGTTTTTGAAACGGCCGTTTCAGATCGCATCGATCGTCCCCAGTTCGAAGGCGCTGGTAGAACGTGTGGCCAGCAAGATTGATTTTAGCCAACCGCGCGTCATTGCCGAGTACGGGCCGGGCGAAGGAGTACATTCGCGCGAGATTGCGCGACGGATGTGTCCGGATTCAAATCTGCTTCTATTCGAGTTGGACCGAGCGTTCGCGCGCGATCTGGAACGCCAGTTTGCCGGCGACCGGCGTGTGCACGTGATTCATGGCGATGCGGCCTCGTTGCCACACGAACTGAAACGTCACGGTATCGATTCCTGCGACTTCATCCTTTCAGGTATTCCGTTCAGCATCCTTAAAATTGAGAAGAAACGCGCGCTCTTGCAAAAAACGTATGACGCGCTGGCGCCGGGTGGCAGTTTCATCATCTATCAAGTCACCAACGAATTGAGGCAGCACGCGACTCACTTCGAACGTGCCGAATCAGAGTACTTCCTGCAAAACATACCGCCGATGTTCATCACTGTTTTTCAGAAGGCGCCTCCGCTCGATCGCCATGAACGTAGACCCCTGCCTGGGGTTGACTTTAGCTTTAGCGCACACCGTTCGGCATGACGGAGAAGTCGACCCGAACAGAAAAAGATTCGATGGGCGAGATGACGCTACCGGCGTCTGCGCTCCACGGCGCGTCGACTCACCGCGCAGTGCTAAATTTTCCGGTTAGCGGTTACCGGTTTTCACGGCCGTTCATTCGCGCGCTTGGCTTGATTAAATGGGCTGCGGCGCAAGCGAATCATGATCTGGGGCTGCTTGATGCGCAGCGTTCAGCGCTGATCGTGCAGGCGGCTAAAGAAGTTGTTGAAGGAAAACTCGACGACCATTTTCCGCTCGATATTTTCCAGACCGGTTCGGGCACTAGCACAAACACCAACGCGAACGAAGTCATCGCGAATCGATGTGCCCAGCTCGCAGGCAAGCCAATCGGCTCGCGCGAATTAGTGCATCCCAATGATCACGTCAACATGGGCCAGTCCAGCAACGACGTGATCCCATCTGCCATTCATATCAGCGCGGCGGAACAACTAAAGAACTGCCTTATCCCGGCTCTCGCAAAATTGCACACCGCACTTGCGGCTAAGGCGAAGGAGTTCTGGAATATCATGAAGATCGGTCGAACACATTTAATGGATGCCACCCCTGTTCGGCTTGGGCAGGAATTCTCCGGTTATGCGCAACAGATTGCTTATGCCAAAGAACGCGCGCAGAAGGCGATCGACGCCTTGCGTGAGCTCGCACTCGGCGGGACCGCAGTGGGCACCGGTCTAAACCGTCACGTTCATTTTCCAGAAAAAATGCTGCGACATTTGCAGCAACACACTGGCATCGCTTTTTATGAGGCAAAAGACCACTTTGAAGCGCAAGGCGGAAAAGACGCGGTCGTTGAAGTGAGCGGTCACTTGAAAACGATTGCGGTCAGTTTGTTTAAGATTGCAAACGACATCCGCTGGCTCGGGAGCGGTCCTCGATGCGGGATCGGCGAAATCCAGCTTCCCGCCACGCAACCTGGCAGTTCCATCATGCCGGGCAAGGTGAACCCGGTAATGTGTGAATCCGTGATGATGGTCTGCGCACAAGTGATCGGCAACGACACGACCATTACCTGGGCCGGAGCCAATGGAAACTTCGAGCTCAACGTGATGATGCCAGTGATGGCGCACAATCTTCTCGAGTCGATCCGGCTGCTGGCAAATGTGGTCGATGCTTTCTGTGACAAATGTGTTCGCGGCATCGTGGCAAACGAAGAGCGCTGCCGCGAATTGATCGAGCTATCCATGGCGATGGTCACGAGTCTCGCGCCCAAGATCGGCTATGATCGCGCGGCAGAAATCGCGAAAGAAAGCGCAAGAACCGGCCGCACTGTGCGCGAGATCGCCCGCGAGAAAAAAGTCTTGCCCGAAAAAGAACTGGAACGCGCGCTGGATCCAGTCAAAATGACTCAGCCCGGTGGAACCGGCTCTTAGTGATGGAGTCGTGAAGCATTGAAAAAAGTAAAGGGTCAAAAGAGTTACAACGTAGCGGCGGATCGCTGAGCTGAATCTTTACCCCTTTTCACCTTCGTAATCTTCTAACTTTTTTATCGGCTCAAGAGTATGGTTGCAAAGCTCGACGGCCCGCAATTCTCCGGCGGGGCGAACATCGCGATCAAATGCCCCAGCCACACGTATGATCAGACGGTGTCCTTTTATCGTGACACGCTCGGGCTGCCTTTAATCGAGGAAGAAAAGGACGGCTGTATTTTCCAGTTCGGCCCAAACCGCCTCTGGATCGATAAGGTACCAAACCTGAGTCATCCTGATATCTGGCTGGAGCTGGAAACAAACGACAGTGAAGCGGCCGCGTCCTTTCTCAAAGTGCACGGTGTCACGCGACGCGATGAAGTTGAGCAGCTTGGCGAGGACTTCAACGGCTTCTTCATTTCAGCGCCGAACGGTGTGATCCATCTCGTCATCGGCCCCGAAGCCTAGCCGAATATAAAGATTGAGACCGTTATAACGTTACGGTCGGTGCTATTTTCAACTTCCAAGCTTCTAAGGAACCACTTCACCGTTGAAGGCCACGCCAGCGTCCGACCCATGTGCTCCAGCCGTAAAAGCCCAGTGGCTGCAAACAACCCGCCGTGGTCAGCGAATCCACGTCGGCTCGGCTCGGAGTGATCTTTGCATTGGCATCCGTGCCGTAATAATCGTCAATCACCATCCAACACTCCTCTGCAAATCTCTCGCCATAGCACTCGATGTCGCGCCGCTTGGCTGCATCGGCGTCAAGAATCAGGAGACCAACTTTGTCTGCGCCGAGCATTTCATTGACTGCGGAGATTGTTGTCGGATCAAAAGAGCGGCCCTTGATAGTAGTGACTAATTCCGAAACGCCGTGCCTGGCAAGGTTCCGTTCCAGGTCGCGGAAAATATTGCGCGTGCCGAGCCGCTTGTGTTTGACCCTGCCGCCCGGCTCGATGGCAATGAGCTTCTTCGGTGTTCCCGAATCGCGTACGCCGAAGGCCGCAGCAATGGTGGCTCCACCGACGAAAGCGCCGATCTCGAGAATATTGCCGGAGCAAATTTTCGCAAAGTGGTAAATGAGAATCAGAACGTCCAGATGCAACATGGAATATTTGTCGCGGATTTTTAGTAGCTTCGAATGAATCGGCTCCTGCCGGTACTCCATAAGCGTATGCATCAGATTCAAGGAGTCGTTAAAATGATTGGCGGTTTGTGATTGAAGCCCCGATTTCATGATCGCAGGCGAGCGCGCCGGACAATGTTGACCCATCACTAAGAGATCGCGCTCGACGCCATCGAGTTGCGCTACCCGCGGTAAAAATGCCCAGCGTTCAAAGCTGAGACGCTGAAATAATTTCAAACTCGGCTCGTTATGTCCGAAGATGAGACCGACCAGGGCCCTGATACCCAACGACGGTGCGCGGGCAATCGCGTGTTCCAACAAACGCTGCCCCACACCGCGACGCCGGAATTCCTCATCGACATAAACGCTGATCTCGGCCGTGCCGCGATACGCGCAACGCGGCAGGAATTTTTTGAAATCGAGCCAGCCAATCACGCGACCGTCCAACTCTGCGACCCAGAAGGGATATTGATCTGGTGAATGTTCGCGGAACCACGGCGTTCGCGCTTCAACCGTGGTTGGTTCAAGCTCGGCCGTCACCATGCGCGTTGGCACCGTGGCATTGTAAATCTCGACGATGGCCGACAGGTCAGCCTCAACAGCATCACGGATGATCATTCGTAGGAGGTAACGGTTTTAAACTGCGAGCATGTTAGACAGCGCAGCCCGTATTCGACGTTCACGGCTTGCGTTTCTTGATCGGGCTTCGCCTTGCGGCGGGTGACCTCTTTGGCTCAAGCGTCGAATCAGGCGAGGTCGTTGCTACTGGACTGGAAATAGGAAACGCAAATGTCGGCGACGCTGAAGCAGAAGCTGTCGCCGATACACTTGATGAAGGAGACGCTGTTGCGCTCGGCGACGCCAGGGGACTCGATACCGGACTGGGAGTAGGCGAAGGCGGGATAATATTCTCCCAGCGATGCAGCGGTACGCTCGCTCCGCCGATTTCTTTGACGAGCGTTTCGCAGCGCGCCTGAAGCTTTTCCAAATCCGGAGGACCAAATGGCTTGTCAGCAGTATCAGGAAAGATCAGGTAGGTCACCTTGAGATCGCTTACCGGGCGATTGTACGGCGTCGAAAGAGTGTTGATCTCTTTTGCAATACGCAGCGATGCCTCTCCGACTTTGTCATTAGGCCCAACATCACCGACGAGGGCTGGATAAATCGCGTTGCCGAAAATGACGAGCGCATAGTCACCAAGTTTAACCGGATCGCTGCCGTGGATAAATGCACCCGGAACCACGATAAAGGGATCGGTCGCGCCGATCAGGAAACTATATTTTTTTAACGTGCCGACTTCCGCACGCAACTGACCAAGTGCGTTGCGCAGATCACGTTTGCGGGCGGGAGTCGTAGTAGAAAGCGCAAACTCAGCTTCCGCATGCTTCAATCTGTCTTCGGTAGCTGCTAGATATGGATTAGGCGCAGATGTCGTCTTTTGCCAGCGATAGCTGGTAGACGGCTTGAAATTCGCGGGTGTGCCAGTGCCAATGGGCATCCGATCCGCATCAGAGCCGTCAGCGTCCACATCCATATCCGCCTGGAGCAGCAGGGCTTTTCGATGCGTCTGGGGATGTTGAAGCTGTAAGACAGTTTGGCAATCGAAAAAGTTATGCCGCGAAAGAACTAGATCGAGGCGAGCGAGGTTTTCGCGTAGCATCCTGACTTTCGTATCGTAGAGCTGAGCGTAGAGCGGTGAAACCGGATCGGGTAGCAGCATTGTCGCCAATCCGGGCAAAAGCGCGGGCAATTGCGGACTGACCTTAGCCAGCTCTTCAATGGTCTTGTTTGGCGAAGGCACCCGTGCCTCCAATTTAAGGTCGAGCACATAGCTATCTGCCTCGGCCTGCTCGGTCGTTGCATCGGCGCCAGGCGTCGTCTCGACTGTTGAATGCAGTGTGATGCCGTTAAACAATTTTGCGGTGTCCAGTTTTCCAGTGATGACGGGCGGCCGCGTCGGGGTGGGAGTCGGCGTAGTAACGACTTCCAGCGGTGCAACGTGCTGCAAGCGTTCGAGCGAGATCCAGCGATAAACAATTGCAACGAAGAGCGCGCTGAAAATCACCACCACCAGCCGCCGCCACGTCCGCAGACGAATTCTTCCCACGCGATTACTTTTTTACCCAGGCGACAATCGCCGCGATGAGCCCGATCACACTTAGGATCGACATCATCCCTGCAGGCATGACTCTTCCGGTTTGTATGAATTTGGG
>DASSFL010000331.1:0-9332 GCA_035694525.1 Candidatus Udaeobacter sp.
AGGCGTCTGACACCGACGCCGTACAGTGCCAGGCAATCATAATTTTCTTCGTGCACTTCGTGTGCTTCGTGGTTGAACTTCTCGAACCATGCGAATTCTGGTCACTGGCGGGGCGGGTTTTATCGGCTCCCATCTCGTTGAACGCTTGCTCGCGGCCGGGCAAACAGTCGCCATCCTCGATGACTTCAACGATTTTTACGATCCACGAATCAAGCATGCAAACATCGCCGGTTTCGCCAAAGATGTGGCCGTTCACCGTGTCGACCTTCGAGATGACGCGTCAGTGCGGAATTTGTTTCATCGCGAAAAATTTGATGTGATTGCGCATTTGGCCGCTCGAGCTGGCGTTCGACCATCAATTCAGCACCCACAGCTGTACTACGATACCAATGTCACTGGCATCTTGCATTTGCTCGAAGCCGCGCGTGTGACGGGAGTTAGAAGATTTATCTTTGCCTCCAGCTCGTCGGTTTACGGCGCCTCAAAGATCGTGCCATTTTCTGAAGATCAACATCTGACCCAGACGCTCAGTCCATATGCCGCGACGAAAATTGCCGGTGAATTTCTTTGCTCGACGTACTCACACCTTTATCAGTTGCGCGTAGTGGCGCTCCGTTATTTCACTGTGTACGGTCCGCGGCAACGGCCCGATCTGGCGATTCATCAATTCACCCGGCGCATTCATGCGGGGCAGCCAATCGAGCAATTTGGCGACGGCACCACACGCCGCGATTATACTTACATTGATGATGTAATTCAGGGAACGATGGCGGCGCTCCAGTACGAAGGGCCGCGGTTCGATATCTTTAACCTGGGTGAGAGTGAGACGATTCGGTTGAACGACTTGATCGTTGCAATCGAAAACGCGCTCGGGAAAAAAGCGAAAATTAACCAGTTGCCGGAGCAACCAGGCGACATGCCCCTGACTTGCGCTGATATTTCCAAAGCGAGAAAACTGCTCGGTTACAATCCAACCACCGGGTTGAGCAAGGGACTGCCGAAGTTCATCGATTGGTTTTTGCAGCCCACGAAGTGAACGCCGCGTCATCCTGAACGAAGTGAAGGACCCCTCAATTGCGCGGATGATCACGCTGGATAGGTTGCGACTCACCACCAGCGAGTGCGAGGTCCCTCGCTCCGCTCGGGATGACGCGCGAAAGATTATTGGGTTGCGATGAATTCGTTCACCGATTGATGTCCATGGACGCTCTGCCATTCGATCAACGCGCCTGTTTTATTGCGGGCCAGGCGAAATCGGGCACCACGCTCTTGGTGGCGTTGCTGGATAATCATCTGGAGTTACTCGTGTTGCCGGAAGAAACTGCGTATTTTCCTACCGTTCTCACGAAATATGCGCCGCGTGGTCGTCGCGCACAGTTTGATTATCTGACCAAACAATCGCTGTCGAATGTGCTCTTCGGCGGGCCATGCAAATGGGGTAAACGAAGTTATGCGACGTTCCCGCGCGAGAAATTTCTGGAGACGTTCGAGCGGGCGGCATTCGATCCTGCCAACGCGCAGGAAAATCTGCTCGTGCTAATGGTCAAAGCGTACGCGGCAACACTGGAACGTCCGCTCGACTCCATCGGGCGGTGGGTGGAAAAAACTCCGGCTAATCGCAATCACATTTCAGAAATTCTGCGGCGTTTTCCGCACGCGAAAATTCTCGTCACAATGCGCGATCCGCGTGCCATTCTTGCGGCGCAAATCGCGCTGGAGAAAACAAGGCAAACAGGAAGGTTCTCAGCTTATTACGTGATAGCCCACTGGCTGGTCGCCGCCGCACTGGCGCGGCGTGTGCGCGATGCTGAAATTCCGGGTTTTGTAGTGCCATATGAGCAATTGGTCTGCGAACCGGCCAGGACAATGGAAAAGGTCTGCGCCTACCTCGAGATCAATTTCGATCCGGAAACGGTGCTGACACCGACAAAGGTGGGTCGGTTTTGGAGCGGTAACTCCGCGGCGCGCATCAACTTTTCACAGATCAGTCCGGAACCGGCAACGCGCTGGCAGCGGGAACTGTCCGAAGACGAAATCGGGTGGGTAGAATGGCACTGCCGGGATCTCATGCCGGAATTCGGCTACGAGCCGAGACTACACGGACGCGAATTGCGATCATTTGTCCGTCCGATTCGCGGAGAGCGCCCCCGAGAATACATAAAGTCTCGCGCCTATTCGTTGCGCGACCAAATCATTCGCTAATTGTCATCCCGAGCCGCGAAGACGGCGAGGGACCTCTGGAACCCGCAAACGGGATTAGCGTGTTCTCAGCTCTTGAGAGATCCTTCACTTCGCTCAGGATGACCGCGTAAAAAGCAACGCGCTTCGTCGTTCCCAATCCTTCCACTTGCAATCATCGCTGAAACAAGCAATAATCTCGCGAGATGTCGGGATTCTTGTTCGGTTTTCCGAGCCTCCGTTTTCTACGACGATTCAGATTTTTCGATACCACGGTGCGGAGTTTTGCGCCCTGGCTGCTTCGTTGGTTGAGTTCGCAGGCTCGCACTTTAAGACAAGTCCAATCCCGGCTCGACGAGGCGGAGTTTCCAACGGCGTCGCAGAGCGCCTTGTTTGAATGGGCTCTGGATGATTGGCGCGCTGCGGACGGTGCATCGCTCGATGCGCTCCGCCAATTCAATAATTGGACTAAACGTAAGGATCAACATGAACTCTTATTCAACTGGGAGACGCTCGCCCCGCTCGCGCGGCGGCTCCCGACGCCGGGGCAACGGCCACGCGCGTCGTCAGCGAGAAGAGCCGAAGGAGCAAAAAAAGACGATCTGGCAGCGGATTGCCGCATTTTTTGGAAATGGCACAACGAAGGCGGAAACAACCGCGCGCAATGGCGCGCAACCTTCGCGACCAGCACGCAAGCCTGAACGGATTGAAGTTACTTCACCGCGCCTGTACGTCGGTAACTTGTCTTTCGACGCAACCGAGAGCGATCTGTTTGAATTGTTCAACGGAGTCGGACACGTTCAAAATGCGGAGGTCGTAAGCTATCGCCATAACCAGCGCTCAAAAGGGTTTGCCTTTGTGCAGATGCAAACCGTCGAGGAAGCGAAGCGCGCCGTGGAAGAATTGCACGATAAGGAATTCCTCGGCCGCAGGTTGGTAGTGAGCGGCGCCAAATCCGGCGAGCATCGCCCGCGCTGACAACCGCGATTATCTGATCGGGAGAGCACGCGCTTTGTACGCGGCTCTCCCGATTCTTTTGGGGCGTAAGGTCGCATTTGTCACATAGGTCCCATTGGACCTGGCAAACTTGGACAGTGCTCGGTTTCTACCTTTTAATCTCCAGGTACGTTCGCGACTGGACGTGATTAGTCCCAGGCTGCAATTCTTCGATGCGCATCTGTTTTAAGAACCAGCGGCCTTCGATCTTCTGTGCGGAAACCACTTCGAAGCGCTTGGTCAATTGAGCGTTCCAATCGTAGCCCTCCATGCGCATCAGCGCACCGCTCGCCTTGTCTATCCACAGTAACAGGTTGGAATACTGCGATTCGCGCGAGGGCGCGCGCAGTTGGAGCTTCCAGCAATTGCGAGTGCGAACATTTTCCTCGCCCAGGACGCGCGCAGTGGGCCAGTAGAGAAATTTGAACGCCAGATCCTCGTAGGTCACACTGGTGCCGCGAATTTCTTGCTTGAGCTTCGAGGCCGCGAATTGCTCGGTGCCTTCCCCGGTCACAAAATCAAGCCGCGAGCTGTTTTCGCCGAGACGCAATTGCAAAACTTCATCGGGATTTGCGAATGAATAGCGAATCAGCGGTCCGTTTTGGACCAGGCGAAATGGAACCACAATATTATCCTGGCGGAGTTGTCCCTGAAGATCGATTTGCTGTCGCGACTCCATCATGCGCACCGAAGCGAGAATGTCTTTCGCTGACGGCGCGGATTGTCCGCGAAGCGATAACGTAATGGCAAAAGAAATGGCCAGAGCAGAATGACAAATGACAAATGACGAATGGGTTCCCCGATGCTTTCCTTTCGGCATTTGGGCTTCGAAATTCGTCATTCCTTTGTCATTGACTCGCATTTGTTTATTAAGAGCTAGCGATTAAAGCTTAGGGGCTGTTTCATTTTCATCGCATGGATCAGTCCATCTTTCATTTTATTAATCAACAATGGACGAGTCCGGCGCTTGACTTGTTCATGGCGGCGCTGAGCGATAGCGCGATTTGGGAGCCGCTGTTCATCGCAATCGGAGTGAGCGCCCTCTTGCTTGGCGGATTTAGAGCGCGTGCGTTCGTCGTCTGTCTGGTCTTGTCTCTGCTGATCACGACTCAGGTCACGGGCTTGTTAAAGTCCGCGGTGGATCGCCATCGGCCAAAACACGTGGAGAATGTCCGGATGGTACAGCTGCAACGGATGCGTCCGGCGTTCCTGACTTTGTTTAAGAAACCGACCATTCGGCTTTCCGATTCGTCCGATCGCAACCGGTCGGGACCATCGTTTCCCTCGGGACACGTAACTACCAACAGCGTGATTGCTGTTTTTTGCACACTGTTTTATCGACGCGGCGGCTGGCTTTACTGGTTCGTCGCCTTAGCTGTTGGTTATTCGCGAATTTATCTGGGTGCACACTGGCCCAGCGATGTGATCGCGACGTTCTTTCTGGCAGGCGGCGAAGCATTGCTCTTGCTCGGCTTGTTTGAATTGATTTGGAGGAACGCAGGCTCAAAATGGGCGCCGCAGGTTTTTGCGCGCCATCCAAGTTTGATTGCTAATCCCGGTGACAGGGTGCGATCAAAGTCTAACCCCCGTGGCGGGGGCACGGCGCAAAACTCGGTATGAGCACAACGCGCGCGGTCTGGCTATTCGTTGCCGCTCTGACGGTGATTCGACTGTCGATGCTGGCAACGACCGATCTCGAATTTGATGAGGCGCATTACTGGATGTGGTCGGAACGTCTGGCTCCAGCCTATTTTAGCAAAGGGCCGGGCATCGCGTTTGCTATTCACGCAAGTACTGCAGTTTTTGGAGCTAACGAATTCGGAGTGCGCTTTTTCAGTCCTTTGCTCGCGGCCGGAACGAGCCTGCTCTTGTTTTATCTCGCGCGCCGATTGTTCAATGCCAAGGCCGGTCTGTGGACCGTTATCGGGTTAAACGTTACGCCCATCTTCAACATCGGGGCGTTCCTGATGACGATTGATGCGTTGTCGATTTTTTTCTGGTTGGCAGCAATGTTCACATTCTGGCTTGCGCTAGAAAAAAGTCCGCAATTCTCCTGGTATTGGCCGTTCACCGGACTACTGATCGGCCTCGGGTTTCTCTCCAAGTATACTAACGCATTGGAGCTGATTTCGATTGTGTTAGTGCTGGCCCTAGCGCCGCGGCTCAGGCACGAATTCAAGCGGTCGGGATTTTATCTATTGCTTGGCATGTTCGCCCTCTGCACGGTGCCGCCGATCGTATGGAACGCCCAGCACGCGTGGATCACGCTGGCGCATCTGCAATCGCGCGGAGGCATCGAGCATGGCTTTGGTTTGCACCCTGTCGAAGTTCTTTCGTTTATTGGTGAACATTTTCTGGCTTATTCTCCATTGCTATTCCTGGCCTTGGCGTGGGGTGTCATTGGAAGCTGGCGGCGAGTCAATCAGCAATTCAAGGTTCTGTTCCTGATGTGGTTTGGGTTGCCCGTGTTTCTTTTCTATTTGCTTCTTTCCTTGAACAAGGCTGCGGCACCAAATTGGGATGCACTCGCCTTCGTTGGTTTTGGACTGCTGGCAGTTTATTATTGGCGGGACCGTCTCGAGACCAGCGCCATCCTACGGCTCGGCGCGGCCGTCGCGGTTTTGATTGGGCTGACCATGAGTATGGTGGCGCTCAATACGGACTTGCTGCGCGTGGCTGGACACAAGTTACAGCGAAGCGATCCCAGCAACCGGATGCGCGGTTGGAAAAGCGCTACAGGCGCGCTGGAAACAATGCGCAATAATCTCGAAACGAAATTGGGTGAGAAACTTTTCCTAATTGCCGATGCCCGCGATCGCGCCTCGGAGATTTCGTTTTACCTCTGCAATAAACGCGCCGAAGGCCCAGGGCATCCGCCGGTTTACATTCCCGAGTCGCAGGACATGGTGAATCAATTCTCATTTTGGCCGCGCTACGATGAGTTTGTCGAGCTAAAGCCGGGTACGCCACGGGCGGAGGGCGAAGTTTATACTGAAGAAAACGGGGTCAATTTGTTCGTTGGGCGCGACGCGCTCTTCGTTCGAGACGGCGAGAAGCAGCGCGTGCCGCACAATATCAAAGCCGGCTTTCAATCAACGGAGCTCGTTGGCACGATTCAAGTATCGCGCTATGGAAAGCCACTGCGAACCTGGCAACTGTTTCTCTGTCGAAATTATCGCACACTTCCACTATGAGAAGTCACCCAGACAAGCTCCTCACGCGGTTCATCCTGATCCCGCCATGGCGGGACAAGGACCTTACACCAGCTTCGTTGATCACCCTTGGAAAACAGCGTGACACCAACTCCGTCGGCGAGGCCCGTCACTCCGTTGGGGATGACGTGTGTCCGATGCAACGTGGGCTATCGCACACCAGATGCACATGACCCAGACGACAAGCTCTCCAGAAATTTCTGTCGTGGTTCCTCTTTTCAACGAAGAAGAGAGCATCGCCATCTTTCAAACGGAGCTGGGCGCGGCGCTAAGCGGACTCGATTACGAAGTCATTCTTGTCGATGACGGATCAGTCGATCGTACGGCGGAGCGGATCGAAACTGCGCCGAATATTCGCCTGATTCGTTTCGAAAAAAATTCCGGGCAGAGCGCCGCTATTTACGCCGGTCTGACAGCGGCGCGCGGCGGGACTGTGGTTATCATTGACGGCGATTTGCAGAATGATCCCGCCGATATTCCGAAACTGCTCGCTGAAATTGCACGCGGTGCGGATCTTGTGTGCGGCTATCGCCTCAAGCGGCAGGACACCGTGGTGAAGCGGTTGACGAGCCGGATTGCAAACACTGTGCGTAGCCGTTACACGAAGGACGGAGTGCGTGACACCGGTTGCAGCCTTAAAGCAATGCAACGCGAATGCATCAGTGCGCTGTTTCCATTCAAAGGCATGCACCGTTTCATTCCCGCGCTTGTCAAAGCGGCAGGCTATCGTCTGGTCGAAGTTCCGGTGAACCATCGTCCGCGTCGCTTCGGCCAAAGCAAGTACGGCCTCGGCAACCGCGCCTTGCGCGCAACGGTCGATATGTTCGGTGTACGCTGGTTGCTGTCCCGGCGATTGAATTACAAGATTCGCGAGAAGATGTGACAGATGCGACGGATGCGACGGATGCGACACATGAACAACGTGGCAAATCTCGCTTGTCAACTTAGGCGCTCCCGCTAAGGTTGCCCTCCCGTACCGGGAATCCGCATGTCGTTGGCCAATTTACTTTCTGTCGAGCAAATCATCCCCGAGATGAAAGCAACGGAGCGCTGGGCAGCCATCGTTGAACTGATCGATCTGCTCGTTAGCCTGGGCAAAATCAAAACGGAAGACCGCGATCCCATTCTCGCTTCGCTGAAGCAGCGCGAGGAAACGATGAGCACAGGCATTGGATTCGGAATCGCCATTCCACATTGCTCTTCCGACCGGCTCGAGGAAGTAGTGGCCGCGTTCGGAAGATCGACAACGGGCATCGAATTTGATGCGCTCGACAACGCGCCGGTCAAGTTTGTCGTGCTTTTCATCGTCCCGAAAAATCAATTTCAAACGCATTTGCGCACGCTCGCCTCGATCGCAAAATTTCTAAACGATCGCTCTGTGCGCGAGAGCCTGGCCGGCGCAAAATCCGCTGACGAAATTTTGTCGATCTTTCGCGATCGTTCGTAAGCTGTAGTCGTCGACCTCTGGGCGACGCGACGCGTGGATGCAAAAACCTTGGCGGCGCGGCTCGCAGCGCGAGGGCGGCTACAATTGACCTCTTACCGATGGAAACATTTCAATCACTTCTCGCAAAGAAGCTTTCCGAGGCCCTGGCCGCCGCCGGCTTGCCGGACGCGGGTGAATTAACACCAGCAACCGACCGACGCTTCGGCGATTATCAGACAAATGCCGCTCTCGTGCTCGGAAAGCAGCGCGGCGAAAATCCGCGAGAACTCGCGGAGAAAATCATCGGGCATCTTAACGTTGGCGATCTTTGCGAACCGCCGGTAGTCGCAGGCCCGGGTTTCATCAATTTTACGTTGCGGCCTGGCGCCATAGCCGAAAAAACCGCCAGCATCCTGGGCGATGAAAGACTCGGCGTTGGGGAGACAGAATCGCCGCGGCGCATCGTGATTGATTTCGGATCGCCCAACGTGGCCAAACCGATGCATGTCGGTCACATCCGCAGCACCGTCCTGGGGGACGCGTTGGCGCGGATCGCAGCGTTTCTTGGGCACGAAGTCATCCGCGACAATCATATCGGCGACTGGGGGACTCAATTTGGAATGGTCATTTACGGGTGGAAGAATCTCCTGGACCGGCGCGCACTTCAACAGGATCCCCTGACCGAGATTGTCCGGATTTACAAGGAAACGAACGCGCTGGCGACCAGCGATCCCCAGGTTCGGGAAGCCTGCCGCCAGGAGCTGGTAAAACTGCAGGCCGGCGACAAGGAAAACATCGACATCTGGAACGAATGCGTCGCCTTTTCCATGCAGGACTTCGAGCACGTGTACGAATTGCTCGATATTCATTACGATATCCAGTGCGGCGAAAGTTTTTACAACGACCGCCTCCCGGGCGTGGTCGAACGCTTGCTCAAATCCGGGATTGCTGAGATCAGCGAGGGCGCCGTTGCTGTTTTCTTTCGCGATATTCCGGAGCTGGCTGACAAGCCATGCATCATCCGCAAACGCGACGGCGGATTCAATTACGCCACCACTGACATCGCGACCATCGATTATCGCCTCGACGACTTGAAAGCGGACAGCGTTTGGTACGTGGTCGGTGCTCCGCAGACGCTGCATTTCAAAGAAATTTTCGAAATTGCGCGGCGACGAGGATACAAAGCCGATCTTCGACACATCACGTTTGGCAGCATCCTTGGGGAAGATCGCAAACTGATGAAAACGCGTTCGGGCGAAAACGTGCCGTTGCGTGAGCTTCTCGAGGAAGCATGCAGACGCGCGCGCAAGATTATCGACGAAAAAAATCCAGACCTTAGCGAGGCAGAAAAGTTCGATGTCGCGCAGAAAATCGGGATTGGTGCAGTCAAATACGCTGATCTGTCACAGTACCGGATGACGGATTACGTTTTTTCATGGGAGAAAATGTTGTCCCTCCAGGGAAATACGGCTCCTTATTTGCAGAATGCATATGTGCGAATTCGCTCGATTTTCCGTAAA
>DASSFL010000332.1:0-1230 GCA_035694525.1 Candidatus Udaeobacter sp.
GGTGGTCTCAACGGGTCGACGCAACACTCTATCCTGAAAGGGAAAGATGGAGTGTTCGGCAATGCGTCGAGGTTATTTTCGAGGCTTTACGGCATCAGAGAAAACAGAGCTTTGGGATCGCTGGCAGCGGGGCGAGTCGCTGAAAGCGATTGGGCGAGCGTTTGGTAAGCCATCATCGTCCATTTATTTTCAGCTGGCCCCACACGGGGGAATTCGTCCCCCGCCACGGCGCCGCTCAAGGCTGGCATTGACACTCGCAGAGCGCGAGGAAATATCCAGAGCTATGGCGCTCGATCAATCGGCGCGATCGATAGCCAGGTTGCTGGGCCGCTCGCCCTCGTCGGTGATCAGGGAGATCAGCCGCAATGGCGGCTATGATCGTTACCGGGCGGCGCCGGCCGATGAGCAGGCCTGGAACCGGGCTCGTCGTCCAAAACGTTGTAAACTGGCGACCAATTCGCGGCTCCGGCGGTCCGTTGCGGAAAAGCTCAGATTGAATTGGTCGCCCGAGCAGATCGCCGGCTGGCTGAAGAGAACGTATCCTGAAGACGAGTCCTGCCAGGTGTCGCACGAGACAATCTACCGCAGCTTATTCGTTCAGGCGCGTGGGGTACTGAAGAAGGAGCTGCTGCGCCATCTTCGATCGAAGCGGACGATTCGTCGATCCCGGCAGGCAGGCCTCCACAAGGATCGGCGAGGACAAATCACGGGTCTCATTTCAATCAGGGAGCGACCGGCGGCGGTTGAAGATCGGGCTGTCCCTGGTCATTGGGAGGGTGATCTTTTGTCCGGGTCAAAGAACAGCTACATCGCGACCCTGATCGAACGTCACACGCGCTATGTCATGTTAGCAAAGGTGGTCAACAGGGACACGCAGACAATCGTTTCCGCGCTGATCAAACAGGCCAAGATGCTACCGAATGAAGTCTACAAGTCCTTGACCTGGGACCGCGGCAAGGAGCTCGCGGACCATCGACGGTTCACGTTAGCGACTAACATCGATGTTTACTTTTGCGACCCGCAAAGTCCGTGGCAGCGCGGTTCCAATGAGAACACCAATGGCCTGCTGAGACAGTATTTTCCGAAAGGAGCCGACTTGTCGGTGTACTCGCAAGCCCATCTCAACAAAGTGGCCCGCCAGCTCAATGAGCGGCCACGCAAGACCCTGGGATTTGAAACCCCGGCAGAGAAATTTAACGCCTGTGTTGCGTCGACCGGTTGAGCCGGCAG
>DASSFL010000333.1:0-1245 GCA_035694525.1 Candidatus Udaeobacter sp.
GTGCGCGATAGCGTGAACCAGTTTAAGAAAGTCGCGCAGAAACAACCCAAACCAAAGAACCAGCCTCAGTCCGCGCCCGATACGTCCGTGTCGAATGCGGAAAAGTTGTTTGGACTGCAGCTACAGGATTTGAATCAGGAACTAAGCGACGCACTCGGTTACCTCCGCGGACGCGGCGTTTTGATTACCGCAGTCGAACCAGATAGCCCGGCGGATGAAGCCGGGCTCGAGCGCGGGCTAGTGATTTACCGCGCAGGAAAGTCAGAAACGAACTCCGTCAAACAAGTCGAAGACTTGCTTCGAGGTGCGCAGAGCGGCACAAAACTCGACTTCACAGTTGGTGTAATCCGCCCCCGAGGACAAAACCAGCAGCTCGCCACTTTGAGCATGACGGCGCGCTAAAAAAATTGGCAACACAATCGGAGTTCGGTTGTCTCATGGAAATATTGCTTAATGATTAAGGTCGAAAATCTGACAAAACGTTACGCTGGTCAGCCTGCCATCCGGGATTTGAATTTCGAGGTTAGCCGGGGCGAGATCATGGGATTTCTAGGGCCCAACGGTGCGGGCAAAACCACCACGATGCGCATTTTGGCCAGCTTCATGCCGCCCACCTCTGGTCGCGCCACCATCGCGGGATTCGATGTTTTTGAACAATCGCTCCAGGCACGAGCGCATCTCGGCTACATGCCGGAAAACGTGCCACTCTACAGCGACATGCGCGTAACAGAGTACCTGCGTTATCGCGCAGCCCTAAAGGGAGTCCAACATCGTCGGGTCACCGAGCGTGTTGGCGACGCAAAGGAACTTTGTGGTCTCAAGAGCGTTGAGAACAAGCTGATCGGGGCCCTCTCCAAAGGATATCGCCAAAGGGTCGGACTCGCGGACGCGCTGCTCGCTGAACCGGATTTGCTGATTCTGGATGAGCCGACAATCGGCCTCGATCCAAACCAAATCCGACAAGTGCGGGAGCTGATCAAGAACCTGGGTGATCAGCATACAATTTTGCTTTCGACGCACATTCTGCCGGAGGTGGAGATGACCTGCAGCAGGGTGATCATCATTCACAAAGGACGAATCGAGGCCTGCGATACTCCGGAAAATTTACTCGGAAAAATCAGGCAGGCCGGCGGTGTTGTTCTTGAAGCGAAAGTCGGAAAAGACAACGGCGCGGACGAGCTAAAGAAGATTTCAGGTGTGCGGGAAGTGATCACCGACGGACAGGATGATTGGAAGAGATTTTCC
>DASSFL010000334.1:0-8077 GCA_035694525.1 Candidatus Udaeobacter sp.
TGCAGGTCGAGACCGCCGCCGCCAGCCGCCGCGGTTCCCATTACCATCTGAAGGATTGTGCCGCCCAATCCGCCACCGACAATTCCGGCGATGGAATTCCCAAGGGTGCCGAGGCTGCTCTCTTTCATCGCTGCGCCGGCAACATTGCCGCCGACAGCGCCACTGATTAGTTGAATGATAAGACTAACAATGTTCATACGTATCTTTCTTTTTCGCTTTCTGTGTCGCTCCCTTGGCTGCCCTGAAAATATTACTGCGGCGTTTCATAAGGCGGTTCGTCCGTTGCTGAAGTGAAGGAGCATCTTGCCAGGCACGTTCGGGCTCGGGCGGCACCACGCCAGCAAACGGCGCGATCTGCATGCCGGAAATGGATCGCCCCAGCCCGCCTTCCACGGCCAAGACGCGACACGATTGATGTCCTTCATACAACAAAAGCCGGGAAGATTGGTCCCCGTGTTGCTTTTTGCCGTGGACTCGCGTAGAACCACACATCGGCCTAACGAGTCTGGTGCGGCTCGTCGGCAATGCTTGCTCGCATGCATTGAGAGACATGCAGTTTTCAGGCTATCTTTTACGCCAAAAAAAGACAAGTAAGACCTAAGGCCTACGGGAACTAAGGAAGAAAGTCAGGAGGTCACGTGCTCCTATCGAAAATATGGCTGCCCGGGCTTGGATCGCTTTTATAAAGGACATTCAAGCGTTTTCAGAGGCACCTCGAGCCATTGCGCTGCTGCTCTGCGTTCCTTGAAAGCGCGGACTTCAATCATTGCGTCGGACATCAGCAACTCGTACGAATGCGCGACGCCGAAGCTCATCGAGTTGTCTGCGAACAGCGCCGACTTTGCCGGTTGTTTCACTGTGCGGCGCCGACGTGCAGTATGGATGATATGATCGATTCCTATCCGGATATGAGTCAGTCCGGATAAGTCGGTGTACCGATCGAAAGGCGCATCCTGAATGCTTTCTTCCATTTCGATGAACTCGACCACCTGATCAGCAAATGCCTCATTGAGAACACCGCGAGGGTACCAAGTGAGGAGATGCCACCTAGGATGGAACCAGGTGCGTGGGAAAGCCTTTCGGATAAATTCCGGTGGCAGTTCCGTTATCGAGATCACCTTTCCCTGCGCACTCATAGAGCAAACGCGTCGAGTTTGGTTTTAAAACTTAGCTTTTAGTCCCCTTTTGATCACACCGGATTTGTGCCGCAGCGCCTGACGCCAAATCCGCCATACCAGTTTAAGGCGGACGCGCACGCAGCGATCCAATCAGCGGAGCAGGTCCTCAGGAACTTTCCCGCCGTTCTCCGACAATTTTATCAGCACCTGTTTATGCAGCCAGATATTCATCGATGCTGAATCATTTGGATCGCCCGTATAGTTGAGTTCCTGCGCCAATTGCTTGCGCGCTTTGAAACTGCTGTCCATTCCGACGAGTTTCATGAGATCCACGATCGATTTTTTCCAATCCAGTTTTTCGGGATTCTTGGCAGCTAATCCATCAAGAATGGCTGCGATATCTACGGGCTTGGCAGGGCTTGCCGGCGCGGCCGCGGGAGTTGCGGCTGCAGGTTGCGCCCCCGCTGCCGACGGAGTGGCAGCAGGTGCAGCGGATGTTCCCCCTGCTGTGACCGTAGCCACGTTGGAATGACTGAATATTTTTGACATTAGATTACTGAGTAAACCCATAAGATGACCTTTCTATTTGTTGTTAGTGTGATGGGGCGATTAAATGTGAATCGTTTATTGTCTTAAATTTTCGGAACTCTTACGCGCTATTGTCATTGGCGTGTTCCTTTCACCACCAAAGGCGTCTGAAACCGAACCCGCCGTACCAGTCGAGGGCAGCTTGCTGCTCCATTTCCGCCGCCGCAATTTGGTTCTGAGCTATTTGTTGCTGGATAGCCAGCTGTTGATAGCGTTGGTATTCCTGTTCACGACCGACATAGGCAACGCCCGCTTTCTCATCCTTGTACACGTAGAAAACTTGTCCTTTTACGGTCGCACGCTGGACGGTGTACGGCGGGAGCGCCGCGTAGATCTGCTGTTGTTTAGGCGTCTGCGGTGTGCGTGCGCGGAAGCCCGCCGCGGTGAGCAGCGACTCCGTATTGGATGATCCTATGCCGGCGCAACCGGCAAAAAGAATTGTTCCAGCCAGTGTGGCGATGAAGATAACAATGTTTGAAGCAGGTGATGTGGTTGTCATGATGACTCCTCCAGAATCGCCATTGTCACCATTCGGGTATCGATTGGCAACAATTCTCTTCCTAACGGGAGGAAACGACTAACGAGCAATGATCGATAGCTTCGAGCGATCGGCGAGCTTCAAGATCGCATCGCGTTCGAGAAGCAAAGTCTTTCCAGCTTCAATGGCGATTACGCGCAGTTTTGCTTCGGTAGCGACGCGGATTGTTTCGAGACCGATTACCGGCGCATCGAAACGCATGTCCTGATTTGGTTTTGCCACCTTGACCATGACCGCGGCTTCGCGGGCGAGCGCGCCGCCACGAGTGATAGCGTCGTTCGTTCCTTCAAACGCTTCTACCGCAACGACGGTCCCATTTTTCACGATGACAGTCTGCCCAATGTCGAGCCGCGCGATTTCTTTGGCGATTTCCCAGCCTAAATCGACGTCTTCCTCCTCCTGCCGGCTGAGCTTCGCTCCCTCAATCAATCCCGTAGTTGCAATAGAATCCTCCAGAAATGTTGTCGCCGGCAGAAGATCGACATCCATCCTGGCCAGTTCGTCCGCGATTGCGGCAAAAATGGATTCCGCGTTGCGCTGTTTCAGTTTTCCCAGCAAAAGCAACGCTTTCAGATCCGGTCGCAGATCGAAAAGATTTTTCGGCGCAATCTGACCGGCCATGATTGCGTGATGAACCTTGTGTTCGTTAAAAAATTTTAACAGCCGATCGAGTTGTCCGACGCGCATCCATTCGATCAGATCAACATGCTGCGCGAGGACAGGATCGGTCTCGTTAGTAAACGCGGCCGCAATGATTTTTTTTACACCGGTTTTTCGCGCTCCATCAGCAAGCAACCGGGGATACACGCCGTTTCCGGCGATGATTCCGAGGATGTCAGGACTCGTCATTCTGAGCGGAGCAAAGCGAAGCGAACTCGAAGAATCCCGCTTCAAAGCCCAAAAGATAGCGCCACGGGATTCCTCGACTTCGCTCCGAATGACGGGGCTTCATTTATCCGTGGCGGCGGCGTTTGACATGCAACTGAGCAAGCGCTTTCTGCAACGACGCTTGAATGGCGGCCACCTGTTCAGGCGTTTGATCTTCTTTCATCGCCGCTTTGGCGCGTTCGACGGCTGCCTCGGCCGCAGCAACGTCGATCTTCTCGGATTCAAGCGCCATGTCAGTTAAAACCGACACAGCGTCGGCTTTAATTTCGACAAAACCTTCGCCTATCGCAATGGCAGTTTCACGACCGTTTTTCAGGACACGCAGCTCGCCTGGCACCAGGGTCGTTAGCAGCGGGACGTGTTTAGGGTACACTCCCAGCTCCCCTTCCGAACCCGGCAACGTGACCATCTCCACGTCTTCGGAGTAAATTTTTTCCTCGGGCGTTACAATCTCGAGCTTCAGTGTGGCCATTGTGATTCGTTAGACGTTGAAGCGTTGAAGCCTTGAAGCGTTCCGGTCGCGCCGATCCTTTTCCGCTTTATCGCTTAATCGCTTCATCGCTTTAACTCTCCTTGATCGTGTCGATGTTGCCCTTCATGTAGAAATTTTGCTCGGGCACATCGTCGTGTTTGCCGTCCAGAATTTCTTTGAAACCGCGGACTGTTTCCGCAACCGGAACATATTGGCCCTTATAGCCAGTGAAAACCTCTGCCACGTGGAAGGGCTGGCTAAGGAACCGCTGAATCTTGCGTGCGCGCTGAACAGTGACCTTGTCCTCCGGGCTTAATTCATCCATTCCGAGAATCGCGATAATGTCCTGCAAATCCTTGTAACGCTGCAAAACACGCTGCACGCCGCTTGCAACGTCATAATGCTCCTCGCCGACAATCTCCGGCGCCAGCGCTTTCGATGTTGATGCCAGCGGATCGACCGCAGGATAAATTCCGAGCTCGGCGATGGCACGCTCAAGCACGATGGTCGAATCCAAGTGCGCGAAAGTGTTTGCCGGCGCGGGATCAGTGAGATCGTCCGCTGGAACGTAGACTGCCTGGAACGAAGTAATCGATCCTTTCTTTGTGGATGTAATTCGTTCCTGTAAATCACCCATCTCGGCAGCTAGCGTAGGCTGATAACCAACCGCGCTGGGCGTTCGGCCCAGCAACGCCGATACTTCCGAGCCCGCTTGCGAGAATCGAAAGATGTTGTCAATAAAAAGCAGCACGTCCTGGTTTCGCTCGTCGCGAAAATATTCGGTCATGGCAAGCGCAGAAAGCGCAACGCGCAAACGCGCGCCCGGCGGTTCGTTCATCTGACCGAAAACCATCCCTACTTTCGACTTCGACAGGTCCTTTTGATCGATCACGCCCGCCTCGCTCATTTCTTTGTAAAGATCATTGCCTTCCCGGCTTCGTTCCCCCACTCCGGCAAAGATGGAAACCCCGCCGTGTTTCATGGCGATGTTGTTGATCAACTCCTGGATGACAACAGTCTTGCCAACACCCGCGCCGCCAAATGCGCCGACTTTGCCGCCTTTTGTAAATGGGCAAACAAGATCGATGACCTTGATCCCAGTTTCCAGGATCTTTGCCGTTGTGTCTTGGTCCATGAGCGTCGGCGCCGGCCGATGGATTGGATAACGCTTGGTGTAGTTCACCGTGCCGCGGTTATCAATCGCATCGCCAGTGACGTTAAAAAGCCGTCCGAGCACGCCCTCGCCTACTGGCACGGTGATTGGACCGCCAGTGTCAGTCACGCTCATGCCGCGCTTAAGTCCTTCTGTCCCAGACATCGCGACCGAGCGCACCCAATTTTCGCCCAGGTGCTGCTGCACTTCGAGTGTCAATTTTGTTGGGTTGCCATTCACTTCGTACTCAATTTCGAGGGCGTTGTAGATTTTCGGCAGCTTCTTTTCGTCCGGAAATTCCACGTCCACTACGGGACCGATGACTTGAACTATGTTTCCTTTATTCATAAAGCTTTACTAGCCACCGAGCGCCATTTGGGCTGTGGCAATCTCGAGCAGCTCGGTTGTGATGCTAGCCTGACGCATCTTGTTGTATTCGAGCGTGAGATCCTTGATAAATTGATTCGCGTTATCGGTGGCGTTCTTCATCGCCACCATCCGCGCGCTGTGCTCGGACGCGCGCGCGTCGAGGATCATCTGAAAAACCTGGTAGGAAATATAATACGGGAGCATCGAATCGAGGACGACCTCGGCGTTAGGCTCGAATACGTAGCCTATCATCGGATCGACACCTTCATTTTCAGCTTGGGCGGCTTCGCTCTTCGGCAAATCAAAACTACTGATCGGCAGTAATGTCTCCACGACCGTGCGCTGATTGATTGTGTTGATAAAATGCGTGTAGAGCACGGAGACTTTGTCGACCTCGCGCCTCAGGAATTTTTCCATGCAAAACTTCGAGATCGGTTTTGCTTCAACGAAGCTCGGTGAGTCTTTCAACTCAAAATCAGCCAATAATTCGCGCTTTGTTCGCGCGATGAATTGTCGCGCTTTCTTTCCTGTAACCAGGAACGCGGTTTTAGACGAATCAAAGTTGGCGGCCTCCCGAAACAGGTTCGTGTTCAACGCTCCGCAGAGTCCCTTGTCTGTGCTGATAATTAAGACCAACTCTTTCTTGAGTGGGCGGATTGCGAGAAGTGGATGGAATCTCGGATCTGTCCGTTTTTGTAACGAGACGAAAACCTTATTCATCAACGCGGCGTAAGGCCGCCCCGCCAGCGCGTGCTGCTGCGCTTTGCGCATCTTGGAGGCAGCCACCATTTGCATTGCTTTGGTGATCTGCGCGGTGTTGCGAATCGATTTGATCCGGCGCCGGATGTCCTGCGTGTTCGCCATCTAGGAAATTCTCGAAATTCGATCGTTGATTTTCGACCTGCGTCGTACGCGATAGCGCGCGGCCTTTTCTCGGACATGAAAACCGATTTCTCGCCTTTTGGTCGGTTCGGAGGGTTCAAGTAACTGTTTCAGTGCGGCAAAAAGATTGGCAATTCCTTCGTCATGAGAATCGAGACGCCGCTCGAGTTCCTTCAGCTTCGCAGCAAGCTGCGCATTCGCCGCGACCATTTCCCGCAGTCTAACGAACGCCCGCACAACCCTTACACTTGCCTGAACAGCGATCTCGCTGTTCAGCACGCTCGCGAGCATAAGAGCTCCGTGCTCGGTAAATACCCATGGGAGTTTGCGTTTGCCGCCGTGAGAACTTGAGGGCCCAAATTGTGACCTCAAACTTGAAGTCGCAATTTGCGACTTCAAGTTTGTAAACTCCTGAACCGTAAGCTGAAATGCAAAGTCATCAGGGAAACGAGCGCGATTCCGCTTGAGTTGTTCATTGAGGCGCTTCGCGGTGACCCCATAGATCGCAGCCAGATCGGAATCGAGCATCACTCGGTGACCTCGAATCAAATGGATCGCGCTTTCTAGCTTAGCGGTCCTGTGATGCGAGCTCATGCTTTGATCAAACTGGTCAAGACAAATCATCGCCAGGTCGTCTTGAATTCATCGAGCGCCGCTTTCAATTGCGACTCGAGGTCTTTGTCGATCTCCTTTTTCTCGAGAATCGCTCCAAGCAACCCTGCTTTCCGCGTTTGCAGCCAATCCTGAAGCTTAAGTTGGTATTCCTTGACGCGATCGACTGGAACAGCATCGAGGTACCCATTTTGCATCGCCCACATCACCGCCACCTGCTCTTCCACCGGAATCGGGTTGTACTGTTTTTGTTTAAAAAGCTCTACAATGCGTTGACCGCGATCGAGTCGCGCCCTCGTTGCCGCATCCAGATCGGAGCCAAACTGCGCGAATGCAGCCAACTCGCGGAATTGCGCCAGATCGAGCTTCACCTTGCCGGCGACCTGTTTGATCGCCTTGATCTGGGCAGCCGATCCGACACGGCTAACAGAGAGTCCTACTGAAATCGCCGGCCGCACACCTTGATAAAACAAATCAGTCTCAAGATAGATTTGCCCGTCCGTAATTGAGATCACGTTTGTGGGAATGTAGGCAGAGACGTCGCCAGCCTGGGTCTCGATAATCGGCAACGCGGTCAACGAGCCGCCACCAAATTCGTCGCTCATGCGCGCGGCACGTTCGAGTAATCGCGAGTGCAAATAAAATACATCGCCCGGATAAGCTTCTCGACCAGACGGACGCTTGAGCACCAGTGAAACCTGCCGATACGCTACTGCGTGCTTCGATAGATCGTCGAAGATGATGAGCGCATCCATTCCATTGTCCATGAACCATTCGCCCATTGCTGCGCCAGCGAACGGCGCCAGATATTGATTAGTCGCCGTGTCGGATGCAGGCGCAGAGATGATCGTCGTGTAAGGCATGGCGCCTTCTCTCTCGAGAACACCGAGCACTCGCGCGACGTTGGAATTTTTTTGGCCAACCGCGACGTAAATGCAGTAGAGCGGTCGATATTTGCTGTCCTTCGCGTCTTCCGCGGCTTTGTTCAATCGGGCCTGGCTGATGATGGTGTCGATTGCAATGGTGGTTTTACCAGTTGCGCGATCGCCAATGATCAACTCACGCTGGCCGCGACCGATTGGTATCATGGCGTCGATCGCCATCAGGCCGGTCTGTACCGGTTGATTCACGCTGCGGCGCTTGATGACGCCCGGCGCAATTTTTTCCAGCGGATAAAATGTATCTACCTTGATCGGTCCCTTATCATCGAGTGGCTGGCCGAGTGTGTTTACCACGCGGCCCAACAGCGCCTTCCCAACCGGAACGGAAAGAAGTCGTCCGGTCGTTTTGGCTTCGTCGCCTTCTTCAACCAACGTGTTGTCGCCCATCAGAATTGCGCCGACTTCAGTTTCTTCGAGGTTCAACGCAAGACCGAATACTCCGTTTGGAAATTCGATCATCTCGTTGAGCATGACGTCGCTCAGACCTTCGATGCGCGCAACGCCATCCCCCGTTTC
>DASSFL010000335.1:0-1531 GCA_035694525.1 Candidatus Udaeobacter sp.
TTCTTCCGTTATGAACGGCATGTCGATCGCGAGCGCGAGCAGATGTTGAGCGCGCATCCGCGTCAGTGATGCAGCCAGACCGCTCAGCGGCCCGCGTGATGGAAGATCGTCCGCGACAAACTGCATGTCGGCAGGACGCCAAACCGGATCGGTGCGCGCAGAAACGAAGATTTCGGTGGGCTCCAATTTCTGCAACAGTTCCAGTTGAATTTGCCATAGCGGTTTTGCGTGAAACAAAAGTGTTGCTTTGTCCCTGCCCATCCGGCGCGATTCGCCACCGGCGAGCAATACGGCGCTGATGTTCATGCCGAGCGCTTACGCTGTCATTCCGAGCGACGCGAGGAACCTCACACAGGCTGATTGATCACGCTCTTTCCTTAGCGTTTCGCAAACTTCGTAGGAGAGGTCCTTCGCTGCGCTCAGGATGACCGTTGGGCACGGTCGAGCGCAGCACGCCGTCGCTGAGAATTTTGGCGCGAAGACCGCCGTGGCCTCTCAAAAACTCTTCCGCGCCCGGTGCGAATGCCCGATTCATCCAGTAACACGGCGCACACTCCTGCGTACCGAACAAACAGATGCCCTGAACCTCGAATTCCTTGTCGATTAACTCGTTCAGATCAACGCCGCGGGTGATCACGTTGCGTCGCGCTGTAGCCGGCGAGCAATCGTGCAAGTCGAGTGCAACGCAAAGCTCATCGAAAACATCGAGCGAAAAAAATGTGATCTGGCCTTTGTAATCGTCCTTAAAATCGAAGTAACGATCGCCACGGACCCCACGGCCCGCGACACATTCGAGCACCGCCACTTCGATCATGGGGTGGGTGTCCGGCTCCCGACCGTGGTGGCCCACGAAATTGTGCCCCTGCGAAATGTACAAGTGACAGATTTCCACCGGCTGCAACAATATCTGAAATCATTGTTGATGAAAGAACCGCATAGCATCGGCCCGGGAAGAATCATCCGGCGAAAAAAAGACGGTTCGCTCGAATATTTGCGCGACGATCTCACCATTGAAGAGCCGCTCGAAATTCGAATTAACGGCAAAACTCTGGCTACGACCATGCGCACGCCCGGCCACGACGACGAACTCGCCGCTGGTTTTCTCGTGTCCGAAGCGATCGTGCGCGATCGAAGCGCGATCGAGAAGATTTCGCGAGATAGTGACAATAGAGTGATTGTCGATCTCGCCGCTGATGTGAAAGTGAGGCTAAACTCCGCCCAACGCTTCGGAACAATTTCATCGAGTTGTGGCTTATGCGGCAAGACGAGTATCGACGAGATCCGGCAAAATTTCCCCCCCGTCGAATCGACAAAAATCAGGGTCGACATCAAGGTATTGCTTTCGATGCCGGGTAAATTGCGCGAAAAGCAGAGCGACTTCGCGCGCACAGGCGGAATTCATGCCGCCGGAATTTTTGATTTAAACGGCACGGCAAAAATTGTGCGCGAAGACATTGGCCGTCATAACGCTGTCGATAAGGCAATCGGCCGCGCTTTTCTGGACGAGCGATTGCCGTTGAATCGCAGCATC
>DASSFL010000336.1:0-1696 GCA_035694525.1 Candidatus Udaeobacter sp.
TCCGCCCCCTGGATGGAACAACCAAGTGATTGAGCCGTGCTACTCGTGGAATAACATCAATGAATTTGGTCACCATGTAAATTTTGTCACAGACACGGGCGTAACAGCCAATGTGCATTATTTCAACAATACCCGCATGCCGGGTTATACGCCTTATGTTTACCCACATCCTTTGGTGTCAGCGGGTGGCGGGGCTTCGCCGCGAGCGGTAGTGGCCGACCTTAGCGGCGACGGCCACCCGGACTATGTGCTTCAGAACGCCGGCACGCATCAAACGGCCATCTGGTACCTAAATAACAATTCTTATATCGGCAGCGCGTATGGTCCCACTCTTGTAGCTGGCTGGGCACTAAGGGGGCTCGCGGATTTCAATCGCGACAGCCATTCAGATTATGCGCTCTTCGCCCCCAGCACCAATCAAACGGCCTTGTGGTATTTATCTGGACCAACGTTCATCGGAAGCGCTTATGGACCGACTCTCCCCAGTGGATGGGAATTTGTTGGCACAGCCGATTTTAACGGTGATAACAAACCGGATTACCTGCTTTACAATGCGGACACACGCCAAACAGCGGTTTGGTACATGAACAATAACGTTCATGTTGGGGGTGGCTTCGGGCCAACACTTCCGCCCGGCTGGAACTTGATTGGCGTAGCCGATTTTAATGGCGATGGCCACCCGGATTACGCCGTGGTCTACGCCAGTACTGGCCAAACAGCGATCGTTTATTTATCAGGACTAACAGTGACTGGCGCTGCCCTGGGGCCAACTATTCCCAGCGGCTGGGCATTGGCAGCCACAGCAGACTTCAACGGCGACGGCCGTCCAGACTACACACTTTATCAGGCCAGCACTCGTCAAACAGCCATCTGGTATCTAAACAACAACGTTTTTGTCGGATCGGCCTATGGTCCAACTCTTCCCAACGGCTGGAACCTGATCGCGCCGTAACTGATTAGTTTATTTTGAGCGGCCTTTCCGCGTTTGCGACCGTTTACCATTCTGACGGGAGATGAGATGTGGCTATCTCATTGACCGCGGGTCCAGTATGGCCCATGAAATGATAGTCGGGTTTCCGGCAATAGCTTGCCCATGTACCTCGCGCTGGGCAGCGGTGTGCGATGCGGTTCGATTTTTACCCGCACGAGTCCATGAGAAATATACGAAGCATCTGGTATCAATCGGTATTTCTACGCTCATCGATAAAATGAAAAAAATTGCTTGCTATGACAATTTATTTTGATACGAACAACGGCGTCGGTTTGCCACTCTCAACAATCCTTCACTATGAAACGATTCAGAATCGCCGTCGTCTGTACTCTAATTTTGAGCGGTTTTCTCGCTCCGCGGTGTCGGGCCGCGATCTACCAATCCAATGGGACAGTGGAGAGTATTCAGTTTTTTCATAACCAAGCGCAAAACGGCGACACGATCACGCTTCCTGCCGGTACTTCCACATGGACTACAAAATTGACGATCACGAAGGCTATCACCTTGCAGGGCGCAGGTGTAGGCAGCACGATTATCAAGGATGCAGTCCAGAGCGGCCCGCTGCTAGAAGTCACGCTCGCCGCTGGCAGGCTGACGCGCATCACCGGGATAGAATTTCAGAATGGAGGCAGAACGAGTACCCAGATTGGTATACTTAGAGTATTTGGTTCTAACACAAACGGATCAACATTTCGATGGGACCAC
>DASSFL010000337.1:0-46611 GCA_035694525.1 Candidatus Udaeobacter sp.
GTGGTCCCATCGAAATGTTGATCCGTTTGTGTTAGAACCAAATACTCTAAGTATACCAATCTGGGTACTCGTTCTGCCTCCATTCTGAAATTCTATCCCGGTGATGCGCGTCAGCCTGCCAGCGGCGAGCGTGACTTCTAGTAGCGGGCCGCTCTGGACTGCATCCTTGATAATCGTGCTGCCTACACCTGCGCCCTGCAAGGTGATAGCCTTCGTGATCGAAACGCGATTCGCCCAGGTAAACGTTCCAGCAGGGACCGTGATCGTGTCGCCGTTGTGCGCGCCGTTGTGCAAAGCCTGCACGCTCGCCGCCGACCCGTTCGAATTGTAAACAGTGGCTCCGCAACGCGGACCGGACAAGCCGGCCAAAATAAAGATAAACAGAACGATTCCCGACACCTTCATAATTGCGGCTAATCGTTCCTAGCGATACGCCGCCGTTTACGTTCATATTGAAATTAATTGTCATGGCAAGCAATTTTTTCTGTTTGGGCGATTTTTTACAAGTATCTCTCGATAAATCGGCTCCAGATTGCACTGACTTTGTCCACGAGCTCGATTGAAATACATTGCAAACACTAATCCACACGAATTAACAGAAATTTTGCGCTCTTTATTAGCGTCCGTTGGCGTTCATTCGTGACGAGATCTTTGGTTGCGGCGGCGCTTGCTCGTCCGGGAATTTCTTACGCTACGCTTTCCAGACCTTACTCGAAGCCCCCTTGATGGGCGCCATGGCGTTTCGGGTATCCACTATGCACCGGGCCCACTCGCCGAGCTCATCGTAGTTCACCGATGAATGGTTGGTCGCAATGAGAACAAGATCGAAGTTCTCTATCGTTGCACGGTTCCACTCGACGGATTTTCTCCCGGCGAATTGCGGGTGCTCGCGGGTTGGTTTAATCACCGGCACATATGGATCGTAGTAAGCGACTTCCGCGCCGCGGTTCTGGAGTAAATCCATCAACACGTAACTGGGCGATTGGCGTTCATCATCAACATTTGGCTTGTAAGCCAGGCCAAGCACGAGAATTCTCGAACCATTAATGGATTTTTGTTGAGAGTTAAGTGCGTCCCCGACGCGATGTACGACATGCTCTGGCATCCGCGTGTTGATCTCGCCCGCCAACTCGATGAAACGCGTATGCTGACCGTACTCCCGAGCCTTCCATGTGAGATAAAATGGATCGATCGGGATGCAATGTCCGCCAAGCCCAGGGCCGGGATAAAACGGCATGAAACCAAATGGCTTCGTTCTGGCCGCTTCAATGACTTCCCAAATATCAATGCCCATCGCGCCGTAGACGAGCTTCAGTTCATTGACCAGCGCGATGTTTACACTACGAAAAACATTCTCCAGAAGCTTGGCCGCTTCGGCGACGCGACACGAAGAAACAGGCACAACTTTATCGATCGTTTTGCTATAAAGAGCCACGGCGCGATCAAGGCAGGTTGGGGTGTATCCTCCTACCACTTTTGGAATTCGTTTAAGGTTGCTCTGTTCGTTAGCCGGATCTTCGCGTTCTGGCGAGAAGGCAAGGTGAAAGTCCACACCTGCCTTCATCCTCGATCCGTCCTCCAATACAACGCGCAGCTCCTCTTCAGTCGTTCCAGGATAGGTAGTGGATTCCAGAACCACCAAGGCTCCCTTCGCGAGATGCGGCGCGATCGACCGGCCGGTTTGCGTAATGAACGACAGATCGGGTTCGCGATTCTTGTTCAGCGGTGTTGGCACGCAAATGATGACTGCTTCGACGTCTTTGACGAGACTAAAGTCTGTTGAGGCTGAGAACTTTTCGGAAGCCAGCAACTCTGCGATGGCTGACTGTTCAATATGTTTGATGTAGCTCCGCCCGTTGTTTAGCAGCTCGATCTTTGTAGGATCGACATCGATTCCAAGCACGCTAACGCACGAGCGTACAAACTGGAGGGAGAGCGGTAGCCCCACATAACCAAGGCCGATAACAGCGATTTTCATTTTTTAATCATGCACCGGCGAGAGCCGAGCCACCTTCCCTGAATGCACCGGTTCCGACGGAAAGAACAAAAACCTGGCATATAGATAAGCAGCGAACTCACTGACTACATTCTTAACACCTTGGCTGTAGTGCCACCATCGGTTCGCGGGATAATCCACATTCGCCACGGCGATGATTCCAACCTGTACGTCCTTTCCGAGCGCTTTTTGGAAAAGCAGGCGAGTGCGGCGCGCGTGTACATCTTCGGTAACAACATCAATGCCAGACACCACCATATTATGGTCGCGAAACCAGTTCCGCAGCGCAACCGCCGACCCGTAGGTTCTGTCGCGGTCCATCACACGGGATGGCACCATCTGCAACGATTGCTCCGGTACGCCCGCCTTTTCCAAAAGGTCCGCCCCAACACTGGCTGAGGTCATGAAGTCGTTGATGTATCCTCCAGTGCCTTCTACCGGTCCCCCCGTCGTAAAAACGCGCTGATAGTGTTTACTTTGGAATTCCTTTACTGCCGCCCGAATTGCATACTCATTTATCCACCCTTCAACCACGAGGATATTCGCATTGACGCGATGCGTGACCGCAAGGAAAGGATAAACGCCATTCAGAACAAGAGCGCTGACGAGCAAGAGGGCTAAAGCGAGAATCAGCCGGCCACGCCAGGAAAGCGACCACCGCTCCTTGCGATCAAACAGGCCCCACAACGAGCGGGACGTGGTCACCTGTGCCAATGGAGCAGTCCCGAAAGTCTTCGGGGTTGGCAGGTCTTTTAATGTGTCGCTCATCGGTGCTTGCGTGTTTCACCCTTGTTCTTCCTCATGTCCCAATCCTCGGTTCTGAAGAGCAAGAGCAGGAGTAAAAGGAGATCTATTCTGACGTTAGACATCCAGCCTTCACACGGCCGTGGGTGTGCGCGCATTTTTCAAGTCCCGCATGATGGAGAACAGGTTCATTGCCACCCGCCGAGAGGGAGTAGAAAGGCCTATGTATGCGGCCGCGGCCAGAAGTGCAATAGGCGCGCACAGGAACAATTGCGTCCATGGGTTAGCACCCAGAACGAAAGTGCGTGCCAACCAGGCTGTGCCGCAAACCACTCCAAAGAGAGGCAGATGCCGCAGGGTTCCCATCCAAAGATCTTTCGTACTCACCGGACCCTTTCGGCCAGCAATGTAATAGACAAACGGCAACTGCAACAGGACACAAGAGATCGAGTAGGATATTGCCACACCAGCGGGACCGAACGGTAACCCGACTAGGAAAGAACAAAGGGTGATGCTCGAGACGATCGCATTGTTAAGAACCCAATCCTTCCCACGTCCCTGGCTGGCAAGCAACCAGGTGAAGGCATTGATGAGCGGATAGGACAATGCTGCAAGCGTAAAGCCGGCGAAAATTACGGAGGCCGCTTCCCACTTCGGCCCAAGCACGGCCAGTGTCAATGGACGGGACAGCGCAAGACAGAGGCCCGTGAATAGAAAGGTCATCAAGGCGATCGCTTCGAATACTTGAAGGAATGTTCGTCGGTACCGATCATGCTGGTCTTGTATCCGCGACAGCGCGGGAACTAACACAGCGTTGATTGGGAGGATGAATTGTTGCACCGGTCGCATAAGAAGAATCGAGCCTCTGGAATAAAGGCCCACTGCAGTGGCCCCGAAAAGTCGTCCAATCAAAAGGCTGTCGGCACTCCGGGCAAGCGTGTATATCAGGGTTCCGACAGTAATATTCGCGCCGAAACTCAGCAGGCTTAAGGTTTCAGTCCTCCGGGACGGTAATCGAGGCCGCCACCGCGAGATTAACAACGCCAGCACGAGGCTGACGGCGGCTTGAATCACACTGGCGCCGACAAGAGACCAGTAGCCGTATTTGTGCAGCGCCATGCCGATACTGGTTAGATAACCGGTAAACAGGGAAACAACATTAATCATCGCAATCATCCCGAAGCGCATCTGGCGGTTCAACAATGCAATGTGTTGGACCGCCGAGCTTGAAAGCACAAAAGTGACTGAGAGCATGAGCGTGATCCCTACGAGCTGGGGTTCGCGGTAGAACCACGCGATTGCCGGTGCTGAGGCAGCCACGAGCAGAGTAGTTACACCACCCACGCTGACATTTACCCAGAACAGATTAGACACCTGCGCATGGGTAATCTGCTGCCGCTGCACCGTGGCCGTCGAAAGCCCTGGATCCTGAAAAATTCGGAGAAAATCCATGACGATCGTAACCATCGCGACCAGCCCGAATTCTCGTGGTGTCAGCAGTCGGGCGAGCACCATGATATAGGCCAGGTTCAGGAAAAACTGTACGGCTTGGGCCGCCGCAGTGATAACACCGCTGGAGATGGTGCGCTGCCTAAGATTCGGCAACAGATGGTCCGTTGCAAAGTGTTGCTGGTTGTCGGCGTGGGCCTGCGCAGCGTCAACCGACGACCCTATCTTTACGGCCGGCAACGTCACTACCGAAGCGGCCGTTGCAAGTTCACCTTCGCTCGTTCTAAACTTGTTATTCTCCTTCGACATCTAAAGCTCTAAGGTACTGGAAAAAGAATTGTGATTTTCCGATAAAGTTCCGGAACGGGCTCAAAGGAAAGAACGTCTCTGGTAAAGCCAATCTTGGACAATAGATGTAAATATTGTCCATTGTTCGTGCCCACATCTAAAACGGTGTTGATCTGAAGTTTCTGATTAGCTGGCCAAGTCACCCACTTAGCAGGTAATCCGAGGTGACGATGCGACTAATCTCAAATCTGCTTGAACGCAATAGATTCTTTACTGGGTGCTTGATTAACATTTGCTTCAACCAAGTAAGACTCCCAGATTTTCTTCACCGCTTTCCTCGGAAACCAATTGAATTCTGATGTAATCATCTGGAGTTATCTGAACCAAGGCCTGTTCCCACGTTGCTCTCTCGGTATTTGTCTCCAAGGCCACTTGCGTTCGCGGATTAAAAATCGCCCCACGCGCGAGAAAGGTGAAACAATTCATGAAATAGCGAAAGGCCGCGCCAGTATTGGCATTCCGTGCGACCCGCCTGGTTTTTGATTTTCAAGAGCGCGCCGTCTTTTCGATTTGAAACATCGCCTTGTCCCAAAGCCGAAGCGCCGAATGTTTGAATTGCGGCAGCTTGTGCTGCGCGCGATAGGCTAATTCCAGTCCGAAAATTTTTTTCATCCACGCAAATTTCCAGTCCAACACCTCGACGTGTTCTTCCAAAGTAACTTCGCCGCCCAATGTTTTGGCCAAATGTTGTATGGCGTTGACCAGGTCCGGGCGATGCGGATGAAAATGACGCACCCAGCCTTGCAAATAGGTCACGCAAGCGCGTCGCGTGCGTGCGCTGTCTTCGAGGCAGCGAAAGTGTTGAACGTGCAAGCACATGGAGAGCCACGCGGATTCCAATTTCTTGTTGCACGTGTCCACGTGGCCCAGACTTTGCGGGCCGGTCATGCGATAAAATGTTTTTGCGCCGCGAATGAATTTTACTCCATCGCTTTTGGTCAAAACGCGGCAAAAATATTCGCCCTCGTCATCCAATGACAATCGTTCGTCCCACGGACCGGCGGCTTCCGTCAATTCCCGGCTCACGAGCCACGAGTCCGGCTGCATCCAGGTTTTTTTTTCCATCTTCAACCGCAGCCACTCGACCGGCGGCAAATCGTCCCAAAGCGCGGTCCGAGTGAATTTCGCGCGGCTGGTGCGAAACAGAAAATGTCCCCATTCGGACGAAAGCAAAATGCGTTTGTTGGCGCAGCTTTCGGCGAATTCCATCTGTCGCGAAATTTTGTGCGGCGCCAGAATGTCGTCGGCGTCGAGCCATTGAATGTAATCGCCCCTGCAAAATGAAAACGCCTTATTGCGCGCCGCCGACCCGCCGCGATGTTTTTGAGACGCGACGAACACGCCGCGCGACGAAAATTCGTGGGCGATGGACAATGTGCGGTCGTCCGAGCCGTCGTCCACCACGATGATTTCCTTGCGCGGCCAGGTTTGCGTGAGCGCGGATTCAATGGCTTCGGCAATCCATTGTTCCGCGTTGTAAGCCGGAATGAGAATTGAGACAAGCGGTTTCACTAGAAAACAGAGGGCAGCCGACTTTGCCAAGGCTATGGCGCGCCAGGGAGGACAGAAGACGGCAGGTCAGAGGTCAGGAGTGTTGAGTAAATCGCGGTAGTTATGGCGGCGACTTTATCCCAGGAATACTGCTCATTGGCGTACCCTTTAATCTCCGCACGCCGCGTTTCAAGATTACGAAATAATTCGCCGTTGAAGTACTGCCCAATCTTGCGGGCCAGATCGGCTGAATCCTGCGGCTTGAAGACAAAGCCGGTTTGACCTTCAATGATTTCCTCTTTCAAGCTCCCAACGTCTGCGGCAATGGCCGGTAATCCAAAGCTATAGCCCAGGAAAAGCACGCCACTCTGAAAGACGTGCGCATACGGTAAAATCAAAACGTCGGCCGCTTTGAAATATACCTCCGCCTCTTCGTCCGGGATGAACTCAATCCGTTGAATGATTCGATCACGGATCCCGCTGCGTGCAATCCGGTCGTGAATCTGCTTCCAGTAACCCTCTGATCCTTTGGGTCTCCCTGCGATAATCAGTCGGTAGCTTCGATCTTTATTTAAGAGCTGCGTGAAGGCGGAGACCAAGTATTCGAGTCCTTTATATGGCGCGATGTTTCCGAAAAATAGGAGGGTTTTATCGCTATCGGCTATGCCTAGCATTCGCTTCGCCTCACCACTCGTCAGGTCGGTCTTTGGAACAGTATTATTAATTCCAAAAGGGATGACGCTAACCTTGTCTGCAGTAACGGCAAACTCACTGACAAGTTCACTTTTCATTCCTTCGGTGTGAACAAAAATGTGATGGCACAAATTGTACTGAATTCTAAGCGAAAGGCGGTTCAAAAATGAATCGTTCAAGTCCCGTTTGCCTGCGTTCACATTGTGGACGGTCAATGTGACTTTCTTTCTGAGCATTCTGTAACAAAGCATCAGCAGCGTGCGGTCGAAGAGCTCGAACTTGTTGTTCCACAGTAGGTGAAACAGCTTTGGTTGCGCTGTGGCCGCATAGCTAATAAGTTGTATATAATACTTTAATACCCGCCGCGCTTTCGAAAAAGGGCTCGCATCAGGCCGTTGATTCCCTCGCAGGTTAAGAAAGTGCACTCGACGATTGGTTAGTAGCTCTGGCACGCTCAAATCGTCGCTGCCGATAAAATCAATGGAAATGCCTTCTGACGTGAGCGCAGCTGCCATTCCGAGGGCGTAGGGCTTATCTCCGCCGCCAGTGAGAAGGGCAACCCGAAGCGGCTGAAAGGGAAGGACTGATAAGCAGCCTGCGCCTAAGCTACGGCGTGCCAAAGCGGATAAAGCGACATCTGAGGGCGCAGATGGGGATGGCCCTTGGTGTCTGATTTCTGGTGTCTGTTCGGCGAGTGGCATCATTTGACGGGACGAATCGCCATGTCCTGCTGGGCCATGACTGTGCTTAGCACCTCATCTACTGAAATAGCGCTTGTCGCGCGCTCATCGTATCCCCGTTTGTAGAAGAACTCTTCCAGCAGCGGCGAAACGACCTTTTTCTGAATCCCATAGTCGTAAATTTCCCAGGGGCTCGTGCATGTAAAAAGAGTCACGCACCGCGTACCCGTCCCTAGCGCCAAATGCATCGGCAGACTATCACCGCCAACCAGGCAGCCGTGGTTTCGGACATCGGACAGATGCTCGAGCAGCGATGGTCTTTTCGGGAGGACATTAACGATCAAGCCGCTATCTTCCAGGTGCCGTTTTAATTGCCCGTAGTAATCCCATCTCTTCATTGGCCAGATAGGTCCGGCATCGGCTGCTATCGCCACGTCGCCTGATAGCCCGGTTTCGATCGGTTCCGGCAACAGATACTTCTCACCGGAAAAATCGAAGCCAAGTCCCTTAAAAATCAGCTCCTGATATGTCTGCCGATTAAGAAGCTTAAGCCGATCAGCTTCCGGCCGGCCATGGGAACTGATCAGACTGAGATCAAACCAGCACCTCGAGTTGTCCGTATAACGCAAGTGCTGAGACGAGTCCAAGTAAGCACCGAAGATCTCGGCTGGCCGGACACTCTTCAGAAACATGGCTACCTCGAGGGTGTCTTCCAGATTTATGGCCAGGTCGTAGGGAATGTCTAATGCTCGCGCGCGGGCTTCCCACGAAAAATGACGCAAGTTGTCTGACAGACCTTCCAGCAATACGGCGTTCTTCGCTGCTGTGATCCATGTGACCGAACCGCTTAATCGACGCAACAGGGGCGTCGTGCGGACAACATCACCAGTAGCGCCAAGTTTTACAATCAAGACGTTCATACAAGCTCAAAACATTTCACGGTTGGGAGCGGGTGGAGATTACGTCCCGCGGCGTATTCTAGTTCAGTTCAATCAATTTTCTCTGGATGAATTCCAGTGTCAAAATCTTGTGTATCTCAGAGGTATAGTTTCGCTGCCCGGTGCTATGGGCTCTGAGCATCGCTTCCACAGAATTCGCACGAAGATAGGGTCTGCTGCGCGCACCCGAGTCGAGAAGTATCTCCCTTAACCATGGCGAGAGTTCATCGCGGTACCAGACACGGAAGTGAGCGACTTTGTGCCGCCCAAGGAACAGTTCTTCCAGGCGCAGCGGGGCAAACATGTGATCGATTTTTGCCAGCCATTGCGGCATCCCGTAATCATAGGCGTACTCCGCTTTAAAAGTGAACTCTTGGTACCAATGCAGCCACCGATTAAGACCGCGAATTGATGCCGGGGCGAGACCGCGATCTGTCGCGATCTTTCCCAACGCTGGATTGCCATCAGCAATGAGTCGAAGCGCTGGCTCATTCTGCAACAGCTTTGCGGGCGTTTGATAAGCTAGGGCAACCAGATCATTATCAAAATACGGAGTTCGATACGTGACCTGCGATCGTTCTATGGCAAATTTGCTCGCCATATACCATGGCGCCTGCTTAAACGAAGTGAAAGAAAGCCTGTGGCCCTGAAGCTCATTAGCGTAGGTCTCAGTGGCATCCCGAAAGGAACTTTCCAAGTCCGGATCGAAAACGCCTTCCCGAGCAGGAGCCGGCCCAAACATTACAAGACGCCTCAAGATTTCGCCGCCACAGACACCACTAAGCCGGACAGGGGCGATTTGGCGGGCCAATCTCTGAACGTACAAGTCGATCGACCCAGTTACGTCCATGGTACCGTCGCTAATATAAACGGCTTTCTCGGCGAGATCGTGAAACTGGGACAAGAACTCCTCGCCCACGAGAATCGTGTTGTGAGGCTGCCGGCAAAGTTTCGCGGCCCGTCGCGCTATCTTGACGTCTGCACAATCACGGTATTTTCCGCCCCACGTGTAGCATGGAAGTGTGCCGGGAAGATGAGGCGCCCAGGCCAGGATCATCCGGCTATCTACGCCGCCAGTCAGGGACAAGCCGATGGACTGTTTTCCAAGGAAATATTTCGGAAGGACCCGTGCCCAGGTTTCTTTCAACTTCTCATAGAAGCAGGATTCGCTTAACTGCGGCTGGCTTTCCCATCCTTCTCGCTTGAAGTAAGTCTTTTTCTTTACTGGTTCTCCCTTGGAAAACACCCACGACGAACCTGGCGGAAGCAAAGAGATTCCGGAGAAAAGCGTCCTGTTTTGCAGAATTGCCTCGCAACAGAGAGTCTCCCCCAGGCTCCGTAAATCAAGTTGACGAGTGCTGGGAAGGATTTTTAGGAGGGCCTTCGCTTCAGAAGCAAAATAAAATCCGCGCGAGTCTTCATGATAGTAAATTCGATTTACGCCATAGCGATCGTTAAACAGAACGAATTTCTGCTGGCGAAGGTCCAGTAACAGACCGCTGAACCAGCCGTTGAGCTTTTCCAGGAATCCGTAACCCATTTCCTCGTACAAGTGGACGAGATAACTTGCGTCATTTGAGTTAAAGTCGTGTCCACGCGTTCTCAGCGCATCGATGTCGGCCTGATCGGCGAAATCCTCGCCCGAAAAAAGAAGGCAGATGTCTTTGTTCTCATTCCAGATTGGAAGGCAGTCGGAGAAAGATCCTTCGTGATTGACCCAGCCGAGCCAGATGCCAAGCTGCCTGTTGATGTATTTACCATCCCTATAAAACGGCTCATGCATCAGGCATTTAAGCATCGACTCCGCGAGAGCATGGTTCTGCTCTGATGGCCACTGACTGATTATTCCAACGATTCCAGGCATACGAAGTTAATGGTTGAGAGAGAACGGCAAAGCTCGCCTATTGTGGAAACAGATGCGCAACCTCGAACAAGTTTCGCTTGGGGTGAGTGAGTGCCGTCCTCTGGCTTCTCAAATTCTTGGTCCGGACTTCCTAAAAAATTAACCCCAGCTAAGAATTTGAACGGGGAAACGAGAAAGTTCGTCCCGGATGACGGCTTCGCGCCGAGCATAGTGCGGGCGCTGGTTTTGATCGAATTGCTCCGTATGAAATTCCACCATGAGTTCGCTGACCAATGCAATTGTTCCATCACGCACCAGTTCTTCCAGAACGGCATACTCTTCGCCTTCGATATCCATTTTCACTGCGACGAACGGCTTTGAGCCGTCAGCTTCCGTATGCCGCGCAACCATTTCCCTCAGCCACCGTGAAAAATCAATAGTTGCCACTTCATACGGCCTCTCGTCTGTAAATTCCTCTTTATGAAGCTCCGGTAGGATCGTTGTTGCCTCCGCCCGCAGTATCCCACCCTTCTGGCCGGCTATACGGAAGCTCGCGGTGCCGTCATGATCCGAAACAGCGCTGAAATTCAAGCCGAGAATGTTCGGGTGGCGTTTCTGCAATTCCGCAGCGCTTTCCGCGAAATCGCGGTAGTTGACTTCAAAACCGTAAAACCGAAATCCAGGCAGAGTCTTGACAAAACGCTCAAGCATTTCGCCGGCATTAAAACCGCAATCTACGAAAATTTTCTGCCCCGGATGCGATTGGGCATCTTCGCGGATTTGCGCCGCCGTTCGCGCAACGATGCGGTCAAAATGCGGCCGGTTATGACAGTCCGCGGCGACATCGCGGAAAGGCCGGAGTGTTTTTCGCACAACGCGCGGCGAATGTTTATAGACCCACCGCAATTTCTCTAGAATTTCTTCTCTCACGCTCTTTTGCTAACAACTTAGAGATTTTTATATCTTAAGCCTGACCGCAATCCACCGCGGACTGCTCGGTTACCTTTTTCGGGTCAGCATCCACCGCGTGTGTCGCGCCGAGGGATGCTGACTGATTAACGTCGAGCATCTTGGGGGGCGGGAGATCGGGTTTCGGGCCGCGCCGCACAACCCAATTCAGAACTCGAGTGGTGCTCTGTGCCTTCGCATCCCAAGTTAGGCATTCCCGCACATAGGCTATTCCTTGGCGCCGTAATTGCTCTAGCCGGTCCCGATTATGGGTCAGTTCGGTCAGAATCTTTTCCATCTGCGCCACGATATCATTCTCAGTCGTAAGAGCCACCTTGTACCCTACCTCTGAATGAACGATATCTCCGGGGCCACCGAAGTCCGCGACCACAGGTACGGCACCAGTGCCGAGGGCTTCGAAAACTACGCCTGCACCATTGTCGCGAAGAGATGGAAACACGAGCACATCAGCAGATCGGAGGTGCTTGAGGACTTCCGCATGACTGAGCCAGCCGCAGAAGAGAACAGCCTTCTCAATCCCAAGCGCCCTCGTCAGTTGCTCAAGGCTGTTCCGGTCTGGGCCATCACCGACCACCGTAAAACGGGCCACATCGCTGCGCAAAAGTGGAGCCGCCGCGCGCAAAGCAAGATCACAAGCCTTTCGGGGAACCAAGCCGCCAACGAAGATCAGCTCAAGCTTAGCCCCAGGCTGCGGAATACGCGAATCACCGTAACACAAAGAGCGAGCGATCCCCGGCTCCGGGACAAAGAACCGTTTGTCGCTATACTCGGCAAACTCGGAATACGTTTGGGACGAAGCGGCTATGATCGCTGCGGCGTGACGATAAGTGGAGCGAGCGAAAGGCAGATATCGGTACAGATTCCGCAGGTTGGAGATCCATTCCTTTTGGTTTTCGAGCTGGCTAAAGCCGGGAGGCCATGGCAAACCACCATTGAGCGGCCCGAGCACGAAGGGTATGGGCCCCTTGCGCAGGAAGAAAGCGAAAGGACTCGGCATCACTGGTGTCATGGGCATGAGGCGCAGAACGATATCGAACTCGCCCGCAAAGATGCGGCGCCGCAACTGTCGCCAGGCGCGCCATTCAAAGGCAAGAGAAAATGGATAGCAAAAAGCGGTCAACACCTGAGTGTCAAAATTGTATTTGAAGATCCTGCGCAAACTCCAGGCGTAGATGGGGTCGAGCAATGGCATCCGGACCGCCTCGATGGTGCGAAACGGTGCCTTTGCGCGGCGCGTTCGGTCCTCACTGGGTTTTCCAACAACCAACGTGACGTCATGGAGTTGGGCGAGCGCTGCTGCATGCGAGTAAGTAACATAAGGCATGCTGACACCCTCCGGATTACAGTCAGGCACTAACAACAAAATGCGTAATCTGCTCATAAATTCTCCTTGTGGAAAAAAACCTTTCTCAAGCCCAGATGGACGGAGTAATCGTCAAGCGATATAACTAACACTGGAATTCAATATTGCTATTCAGACTGAGCTTCGACTTTCCACGGCTATTATTATTTCACCATTATTTGACCATCACCTGATACATTCGTTGGTCAGTCGCGAGCGCAGCTCGTACCAGCACTATACTTCGGTGGGTCGAATCTTTGAAACATCGACTCGTGCACACGTTTAATAAACCGAGCAATGTCGAGAAAGACGGCCATCGGCAGGCCGGTCAGCGCTGGGTGCTGCCTCGCAAGCGATCGAAGGATTGCACTAAACTTGTAATGTGCGCACATCCAGTTCGTGTCACATCCCAAATCCTCCTTGAATTTGGTAGAAGACAAAGTGTACGGTGACACATCGAGATATACCATCTTCAAATACTCTGTGAGGTGATTGCGTCGCTCCGATTTCCAACGCGTCACCCACGGCTTACAGCCCATAGAATGAATGAACGTTGGCCCATCACCGAGCAGATTCCGCAGCCGTTCGGCCGTTGAATAGCCCCATACGCCGTCAAACTGGACGATATGTTTACTCCTGCGAAGCACTTTTAACGGGACATGGGCGAATTCGGTCGAAGTCAAGAGTGCGGTCAATACATCTTGATCGCCCTGCATGTGAATGGGTCTTTTCCGCCACTCCTTTTGCTGGCAACTTTGGTATGCGTCGGATTGTAGCAGCTCCCACCATCGTTTCATCAGGGGATAGTGCCGTCTGGTCACCCGGAGTACGCCAGAATTGAGAGAAGCCGAGAAAACGCGACCGACCGAGAATTGCCATAACTGCGCGCGACGCCCGGCTCCATCGTGGTCGTAGCGACCCAGCGAACACGTGGCCTCTGTGGCCACAAAGACTGCTTCGTCGAGGGCATGGAACAATGGGCGAATGTCCCTGGTGACAAACACGTCCGAATCGATCCAGATGACTTCGTCGAAGCCAGCATCGAGCAATTGCATAATGGCCTGTGGCTTTACATTCCAGCCGTAACCATTCCTTAGTCCATCAGCCTGCAGCTGTACTTGCGGGTATGCACTTAGCCATCGGCGGAATGCTTGGTTGGCAAAAGGATAGAACAGGCTGATCGGCCTGTCGGGACAGTGAAGACCCAGGCTCGCCAGGACCACCCTAAGGGAGGGCTCCCATGCCTCCCGGTCCTCATTGATGCAGATAGTCGATTGAAACATACTTTTCGGGTGATTCAGTCTATGATTAAGAATACAGCTAGACTCTTAAAGCGGTGGGGGAGCCGGCGGGAGGAATCGAACACTCCATCTACTGATTACGATTCAGTTGCTCTAACGTTAAGCTACACCGGCGAATTTATTGCTTTTTAAAGTGAGGTTGGTGGAGATTTTTTTGTAATACCAGTCTCTCCAACTTAAAGCTAGGTAAAGAATGGGCTCCGGAAGCAACCCGCTAACGCCTCGGTACAAACGCAGTCGGACAAATAGTTCGCCCCTTGGGGTCAACGGGATGTAATACCTCGGAAAGTTGACCTGCTGGAAACCGTTCCGGCGCTTGAATTCCACCAGTGAACTCCGACGTTTGTTGCCATAGATGAATTTTCCGTAGATCAGATGCGAGATGGCCTTTTGCTCGCACACTTCTGCGGCTTTTGCGATCAGCGCGTTTTGCGGTCGTTTGTCATAATGCTCGTCCATCGAGATGATATGAAAGATCGTCGCTGTATCGTCAACGTAAACCATTTTCAAGAAGCCTATAAGTTCCTCGCCCAAATACGCACCGATAAATTCACTTCGATCCAGATACGTGGCAAGGCTTCGCCTAACGCTGTCAACGTCCTGCCCATAGTGCCAGAAGACCCTTCCGTCCCGGATCTGAATGCCGTTATAAATCCTGTGGACTCCTTTTACCAAATCATCATCAAACGGTATAACTTTCACGACCACACCACGCCTTCCTGCACGCCTTACGTTCTTTCGCGATACTTGCGGCAGACTTTCCCACCAGTCCTCGAAGCAAGCTGTAGGTATTGTAGCCCAATTATCCCAGTCCCGGTGATAATCATATTTTGGCGTGATCTCGGGTGGCCTTTGCGCAAAGGTGAAGAGATCGGCTGTCAGGTTGCTTTCCTTTAGCTTGGTAATAAACGAGTCAGGGTCTTCGACAGTCACGCCCTCCACGACGCCTTCATCCTTAATTTCTGCCGTCCTGATCCATTTGCCCGTTACTATAACCGTCCGGCCACAGATCTCGGCTGAGGGGACATAGAGCGTCTGACCGCGGACACGGGTCTCTTCTATTTTGGCGTTGGCGCAGGTATCCATTGCGTTTCTCCTAAGGTGCCAAGCGAACGGCGTCCATTCCTTCTTGCGCCGCAGAGATTAGCGGCTCTTCACGCGACCCACTCCGACGCAACCATTGTTCAAGCATCACCAGGCTAAACAGAAGCTTATGGTTGTCCTGGCGGCCAGACTGGTGACCTTCCAGCAGCCTTCGCACGGGTCTGGGATTCAGCAAACCAAACATAAGTGAACTTTCATCCAGGAGCACTTCCCGAAGCACTCCGTTGAGTGAAGAGCGAAACCATTGGTCCACGACGTTGGCGGCGAAGCCGCGTTTTTTTCCCTTAAGAATTCGCGGCGGCAAGTAGCCCTGGCAAATCTGTCGATGCAACCATTTCCGGGTTCCGTTACGGACTTTGAGATTCGCGCCGAGCCGTTGCACGTACTCCACCACGGTCCGATCAAGGTACGGAACCCGGACTTCGAGACTGTGTGCCATGGATAACTTATCCCCATACATTAGCAGCTCGTCGGGCAGCGAAGAGCGAATTTCAAGAAGCTGAAATCCGCCGAGCTCATCGGTATGCTCCATTTGTGGCCGGAGCGCATCCCAGTACTCGACTAACTCGTGGCGATCTCTATCGGGAAGAACATCTTCGCGGAAAAGTCCGTCGATTGTTTCTGGCGACGCTAGCGAAAAAACATCTTGATAACGTTTCAAACGATCCGCAGCGTTTAGTGAACGAACACCACGCTTTAGCGTTTCATTCCGCGGCAATCGATTCACGGCAAAGCCGGCCATCGATCGGAGACCGGGTGGAAGCCCGCGCCACCAATTTCCGTAGTGGATACCAAGGTGTCGCGTGTAACCACCGAACAACTCGTCCGGCCCCTGACCGATCAGGGCAACTTTTACATCCTGCCGGGCGCGCTGCGAAACGAAGTACATCGGAACGATCGACGATGTCGCAATAGGTTCTTCCAGGCACTCCACGATTTTCGGGAGAGCGCGTTCAAACTCAGTCTGGTCGAGCTTAACCTTTATATGCCGCGCCCCTAAAAGGCCGGCCGTCACGGCGGCATCGCTTAGCTCGTCGTCTTCGAAGCTCTCGCCGTAGCCTATTGTATAGGCTGGCCAGGCGCCGCCTTGTTCGTTCATTAACGCCAGTAGCAGGCCTGAGTCCAGACCGCCGCTTAGAAGGACTCCGACTGGCACGTCACTAAGCAGATGACGCTTGACCGCAGCTCTGTACAACTCGTGCAGTTCGCGAATGGCGTCTTCCTTTTTCTTGGGAGTTGGAAAAGGAGTCGGGATGAACTTGTACCAGCGTTCTTCGCGGCATTGGCCTTTCTCCACGACCAGCATGGTACCCGGTGCCAACTTCCGAATCCCTTGAAATATCGTCAAAGGAGAAGGCGTATATCGGAAACGGAGAAACAGATTCAAGGCTGTAGGATCGACATCGGGCCGTGATTCTTGCGCAGCCAGAATCGCACGAATTTCGGAACCGAAAATTAAGGCTCCATTGTCGATCTTGTAATAGATGAGTTTGATGCCCATGGCGTCCCTGGCCAGGATTAGTCGTTCCTTTTGTACATCCCAAATAGCCAGACCAAACATACCGTTGAGGTGATTGAAGACATCTGTGCCCCACTCTTCGTAGCCGTGTAGGATTACTTCCGTGTCTGAATTGGTTCTAAACTGATGGCCCTTGCTTTGCAGTTCGGCTCGGAGTTCTTTGTAATTGTAAATCTCGCCGTTGAAGATTATCCACACGGTTCCCTCGCTGTTCGACATCGGCTGATGACCGCCGGCGAGGTCGATGATTGATAATCGTCGGAATCCCAGACCAACAGGCCCGGCAATGAAGAAGCCTTCATCGTCTGGTCCGCGATGTGCGATAGAACGCGCCATCCGGACGATGGTCTCGCGTTCCACGGGTTCGTGGCGCTGGAAGTTAAACTGGCCTGCGATGCCGCACATTCTGTTATACAGGTTGGGAGGCGAGGGGTAACAATTGGTGGTCCATAACAGTCTTGGCGGGACTCTTGTCACCTGTTCCTCGCCCCGCTTCGTACAAATAAAATGCCAGGCTCCGAAACATCTGCGACTGCCCCCACCGATGCATGGGAACGTTGTCCCAGCCCAGGTGTAATTTTCGGGAGCGGAACGACCCATCGCGCTTCACCCACGCTTCCAAAATATGCGTGACGACCTTTTCCAACGTTCTGTCCAACGCGGGAAAGCGATCGCGCAGAAGCAGGCACAGGTTGATGCACTCGGCGCAGTCGTAGAGCTCGCGTTTGTAAACCGTTAGGCGGGGTGCCTTGGAAAAAGGTTTTGGCAAACCCTCTTCGTCGAAGAGATTCTCAAGGTAATACTTGATCCCTTTCGAAAGCGCATCCTTACACGGCTCGTGCCCGGTTAACCCGTAAATCTTCGCGAGGGCTTTCATCACGAAACAACTATGATAGTGGTCGACAAAATCTCGTACTCCATCCATGGCGTAGAACCACGAACCGTCCGGGTTCTGGTTCTCCAAAACGAAATTCAAATTTCGTTCGGCGGTCCTCCAGTAGTCTCTGTTGCAAAAAATCTTCGAGGCGCTGGTGAGCAGGAAGGCACGATAAGCTGCAGCGTTAATAACTCCGCCTTCACCGAAAGGAGTGTAGGAACAACTGCTCGCTGTTTCCGACGTTCGGAAATCCTTGATGTCGACAGCGGCGTGTCGCGCAATCGATTCAAGGATCAGTTTCCACTTGTCTCGTGGATTCAGGTTGAAAACCTGGAGGAACGCTTCGTAAACGTAAGGCGTCGTGGTTATCAGCGGCGTCTGCCGGATGGCAGTTCCTCCCCGCCAAACCCAGTCGAAGGGATATCCCCAGCAATATTCTTTGAACTGGCCGCAGCGCGATTTTTCTAGCTCGGTTAGAAAATGAGCCGCGTTTTCCAGTTGGGAAGAATCTCCGGTCGCCTGGCAAAGGAAAGCAAAACCCATCGCATAATGAGCATCCGCAATTGGGAATCGCATCGGATGGTGGAACAGCCTTCGCGCCGAAGGCAGGAATGCTTCGCAGAAAATCATTGGGGCCACGGCTGCGGTTCCAACAAGTCTATGGCGGTAATAGAGTGCCTTGGCTCGTCCCCCGACCGGTCCGGCGAAAAAGCTCTGATAGTCCCAGGATTTTTCACCATAGCAATCCAGCCACTCCACAAAGTTCGTTAGAACGTCGGACACCCTGGCCGCCAATGGATTGGATGTCTTTGCTGCTTGCATTTGAATCCTTACTTTACTGAGCTCTGCATGGTCGATGCTGGGCGTATTCTGCCTCAAAGTTCGTCCCACGTTGTTCCGATTAATATTTCGACGGTCTAACGCGACCTAGCGAATCTGCACGTCATTGGCGCAACATAATTGTCACGCATCTCACAAAGGTAACGCCTTAGCATTGTCTTGAACCTGTACGGTAGATTATCTCCGTTGCGTTCTTTCACCACGAAATCGTGAAACTTTATTTTTATCACTCGGCTCTCACTGGGATTGAGGTCGATTTCAAAGTTGATGCGCCCGTTAATCTGTCGCCAGGCAATCTCTTGAGCATCCGTGCAAATTCGTTGTATCGCCGAAGGCTCACACTCACGCATTCTAATTAAGAAGCGCTTTGGCCGACCAGAGCGATTCTCAATCCGTAGCTCCCTGCCGTACATTTCCACTTCCACCGCGCCTGGTGAATCTTCTCTTTGACGGCAACTGCGTCGAACTACGTCGCCCAGGTTACGCCAAGTCGGCGCACATTGCAGAGCATTTAGTTGCTTCACAAAGTTAACTAGGCGCGTGCAGTGATCGCTGCAATAATCGTGATGGATCACTGCTATCGCGGGTTTTCCCAGCAGAGCGTCGAAGGCAAAGTTTTCAATCCCCTCCCATGGATACCTCCGAGTAAAGAGCGGAAAGGAGTAGCCCATCACTGCAATGTCCCATACATCAGAAATCGTAATCGCGCGCCGGCACGGATCGGCGCTGACAACGTCGTTGTTGACAGCTCCAATCAGATCAGTGTGTTTTAACACACTCATAGCCGCTTCCGAAAAAATGCCTTGAGGAAATACCATGACGGGATCGTGATGAATCCCGGTCATCGACCTATGGCGATTCATACGCTCGGCCGCTTGTTCCGCCTTCCAATAAAGCCGTTGCTGATTGGAGCTACCGAACTCTGCCCGGGTATGATCGCAGCCGTGCACTGAAAGCGAGTAACATTTCGGATTTTCTCTGAACAGCCGAACAACCCCGGGAGCGCTTCTTCGCCAGTTCCATGGGATGAACGCGATGTTTGTAGAAAAATTGTGTTGCTTCATCAGTGACAGAAGCTCCTCAAAGTCCACAAAGCCATGCGTTGGCTTGAGCAGAGGATCATCAATCACCAGACACGCGTTCGCTTCTGGAGCGTTCCAGCAGGTCCCGGCGAATGCCCATTTTATGTAAAGAACAAGTGGCACCGCACTGAGGAAATGCTCACGAACATCAAAATTTTGCGTCGCCAATTCTGCGTCGATATCGATGATCTCTCTGGAGGTTGAAAGAAAGACAGGTACCCCTTTGTATTCAAGCTTCAAGAAAACCGCGGCATCACCCAGCGAAATGATGTCGATCGCATTTCCCTTACCCGTATTTAGGATCAGGTTACGGTTAGATTTACAGTTGACACCAGTAACTCGGACACCGGTCATCACCCCACAAAAGTCGTTCAAGCGATCCGAGACGACGAAATCTTCACCGCCAGAATCGATCTCGGAGAATACTGCTCTCTTATTTCCAATCAGTATTCTTGCCAGCTTTTGCAAAGAATCACGATCAGCACTTGGAAAGACAAATGCCGAATGGATATGCTGGCGCCAGACCTGCACGTGTTCCGGATTGCGTTCCAGACCTTCGATCGATCGCAAGAAAATTTCCGCCGAGGAGAAGATCCCGGTTCTTACTGCAGTCCTGTGGCTTGCGGTAGAATCAGTTAGAAACTCGGCGATACTCAATCTTCGGTGAGGCACTCCAAAGAAGCTGAGCAGCTTGCCGATCCTCTTATCTTCTTCTACCGCCAGTCCAGGCTCGCTTAAGAGCGTTGCTTGTTGGCTCTTCATAATGAAACGCGCTCCATCTCCCAAGTCCGCCAAATCTCCCCCAACCAGGTTCGGAGGCATTAGCGCACTTCGCTTGCGATCAAATCAAAGTAAATGCGATCAACCTGGTGTCCGCCGGAAGAAGCCGCAGAACGGATTCGCCCAGCCTCGCGTAAACCAGCTTTTTGTAATACTCTTTTCGAACCTGCGTTGTCCTCCATAGCCCACGCATACATAGACGCAAGCCCCATCTGATCGAAAGCAAGCCTCACTAATTGTCTGACCGCATCTGAAGTGATTCCTCGACCTGAAAGGTTTTTGTCCCCGAGCACATACCATATCATTGCTGTCTTATCAGCCGTGTCGAAATCCGCGAGAGCAATCAGGCCGCAGGGCTGACCATCATAACGGACTAGAAAGAATCGATTCTTTCGATTTCGCGTCGCTATCGCAACGAGTGTAGCGTTGACTTCCCGATCACGCCACTCCGATGTCAACCATCGGTTGATTTCGGCTTTCGAAAGCCATTGGGCGACCAGATCAAAATAATCAGGAATCAATTCTTCAATCGTAGTCACTTTTGTTGCCTGTTGCCAACTCTCTGGCTCTCGAACTCTTCTTTTAATCGATTCGGCCACCGACTAACATCAAATCCAAATTGACTGAATATCGCATACACCCATCGCTCAAAACCCCACCCGACACAGGCGCTAGTCGCCGGGCGATCGCCTAGCGTAATATTGAACGCTTTACCAAAAGTCACAGCATGAAAGTTAGATGAGAAAACGCTAATGGAGTTTTTTTCCGCGGGAATCAGGAGCCTCAGCTCCTTTTTCGCCTCCTGCTGCCTCTGGAAAGAGGCCTTAACAGAATAATCCTGAGTGAAAAACATGTCATTGGCAGTTTCAAAGCTGCCGACTAATTCCCAGTCCTTGGCCCACTGTACGATCAGTTCCTCGGCCTTGGCACGCCCTTCAATAACGAAGCGGGGATGCCCGACCCAGACGACATCGCGCTGAGTAAACGCCCTGAGTCGAGACATCGTGCGATGATTGGCCCCCTCGTATCGGTGGCAGGGGACGGTCATAGTCGTACATCTTCCAGGAAACTCGAGCTGCCAGTTCTCCATTCCTTCATAGCAATGGTAACAACAGGAAGGACAGATTGCGAAATCGCTTTCTCCCATTTGGCCTTCGTGGAAGGCGGGCGACCACCCGTGTTTTAAACACTGATTAGAGAACTTGTTCAACACATCCAGGTCGCCCTTGAGGTGTGCGACAAAATCGACGTGTTCTGGAAAGGACGTAAAGTGGTGTATTCGATCAAGCGTTCTGCTTAGGATAGTTGCGGGATAGAACTCGCGTTCCGCTTGAAAAGGAAGGGCAAAAACGTTGTCGACCTTTGCATTAATCAAGCTCAATAACTGAGCGGCCATGCCCCGCAGGATCACGTGCCCCTCACCAACCGGGGTTACCCACTTACGCTCCAGCAATCCAGACCAAGCGTCAATCATCGGCAGATCGCGCTGTTGTTTAAACTCGATTGTCGTCGGTAGACCGAACTCGCGCCTTTGATAACGTTCTACGAGCTCACGAATTTTCCGCGACACAGACTCGCACGCAGGTTCCGTGGACACCTCGGCTTCAATGGTTGAATCCGTGTTGTTGATCCTATAAGAGACGACATGTTCCGAAGCGAATGCCAATGCGTATTCAAGTTGCGAGCGGAGATCCGCATCAACTCCGGTAATTGGTACACTGATGTAAGGCATATTATATTTCTCCTTTTTGGCGCTTTGTAACAAAACTTGAGATCTCCCGTATCGTGTTTAATGGGAAGGTAGCCCAATCTGACTCGGTCAAGCGGATTGAGAATTGACTCTCTATAAAGCTGGTCAGTTCAACCGCTCCAAAAGAATCGATGTATCCATAATTGAACAAATTGACTTCGTCGTTGAAATCAGAGTCATCTTTGGGAATACCAAATCGTTCTTGGATAAACCCGCGCAGTTCAGATGTAACCTCATCCATATCCATCGTATCCGGTCTTTATGTTAGTTTGTGATTTTAAAGCTGACGCCCTTCGCATTTATTTCTCACTTAAGCTTCTTCAATTGCTTCATAAAGTCCGCCCGTGACGTTTTTAATCCTAGCGGGATTCCACATCTAGCCACTTGCTTCGCGGGATTGCCTTGAACGACTGTCATCGGCGGAACAGACGTCGTGACAACACTTCCCGCAGACACGATAGCGCCTCGACCAATTGTCACTCCGGGCAAGACCACCGCACAAGCTCCAACATAAACGTCCTCCTCGATCGTCACTCCCCTGAGCTCCTGAAAATGCGCGATGATCGTGGAGCGAATCCCAATAATGGCGCGATCTCCAATGGAGACCAGACTCGGATATCCCGTTTCGATAAGAGCTTGATAGCCAATCCACACATCTTTCCCGATGCGCACGCCCCTGAGGCGATGTAGGGCTACACGCAGACCAGCGCCACCGGGGACGGACATCGCCAGTTGCTGCAGTAACCGATTTTTAATTCCGGATAACAACTTCTCATCCCTGCAGTCCGTGTCTTTCTCTTGGGCACGCATACTTAAACTCGAAATCCCTGGATCTCTCGCGAGTCGCAATAAAGGAGATGCCCAAGAATGTCTATCACGAGACGGTGAATAGCGTCGCTCCTCGTAATAGCCTGATACGTCCGGGTGCGTGTCATTTTGGATCCCCTGGCTCAAATTGACCTTCAATTGCGGACAATGCCTTCCTTAATTTGCTGCTCGCTATCAATTGCTAGAGAAAAGTTGTCTACTTTCTTTAACTTCAAAAGCGTGCGAAGAATCGCTCGCAATTTTTGCATCTGTTCCTGTCGGTGGAACCGCATTAATTCAGACGAAACTGGTCGCTCGATCCCTCGTAATGCGGCCCAGCAGTAACCGGACAGCAACCCCAAGCCGTCGACGGGTTGTTTCCTCATTCGATAAATCACGCGAAATACTTCCCAGACCGGTGAACCGCCCAAAAAGTAATCCTTCTCTCCATAAGAGAAGCTTGCGGCCATACTACTCTTCCCTGCTGTCCCAAGCGCTCGATAATGATGAAACCGCTTTTCAGGAAAGGACTGCGTTTTCCATCCCTTCATCCGTGCCGTAGTGACCGCAATCCAGTCAATCCCGCCAGCGGGATTCGGGACGTAACCACCAACGTCCTGAAAACACCGTCTCCGGAAGAGCTGACAACCACCAGGGACGTGTTTCTCGCCTTCGAAACTGTCTCGTGCTGAGTCATAGCCGTTCTCGAGAAATGGCGTTCCGGCCACACCAAGTGTGGGATCAGTGGCAAACTTTTTCATCAAAAACTCTAGATAACCGGGATCGAACGAAATGTCTGCGTCGAGATTCCCGATTACGTCAAAATCAGTCGATCCAACTCGCTCCAGTCCTGCGTTAAAGGCGTGGACCTTGGCTCCAAAATGCCGATCCAAACGCGGTGAACGGTGAACGACCTGGATCCAGGGAAAACGTTGCGCATAATCGGCAGCGATGTCCGCGGTCTTGTCGGTCGAGCCATCGTTTACGATAATCCAGCGTTCGGGTAACAACGTTTGCGCTGCCATCGATTCAAGCGTCTTCGGAATGAAACGCTCTTCATTATGAGCGGGAGTGATCAGGATGTACTTCATGGCTGATGGCCGACGACTGACAATGGGATATCGAAGGCAGTGGCGTTTCGCCTGGCCTCTATCGTGTTTTGTCCAGCTTCCGGCTTCTGCCCGCCATGGATTTGGACGAAGATCTCATCCATAATGCGAGCGGTGAGGATGATTTCGCGGTAAGGGATAGGCGGTGGACTGCCGGATCGGATGCTGTTGTAAAGACGCTCAATGAGCTCCTTCATTCCGGAGTCCTGGTGAAGTCGCTGCCGAACAAAATTGGTGATGTTGATGCGCGCGTTCCTAAGGTGCTGGCGGGCAGCCCGAATCGGCGGTACGAAATACGTTAGATAACTCTTACAAGGTCGATACTTGTTTCGAACAACGGTACCGCTGATGTGATCGACGACGATTGAACCTTCCGGACCGAAGAGACGCAACTGGTTGAGCCCTTTGAGTTGTGTCGAAAAACAGAACGATGCAGTCCTACCTGTCTTATCCCGAAGCAACACCCTTAATTCGTCCAAGATCTGTTCGTCACCCAAGCTCTTAAGTCGCGGACTTTGGCCTGCAATCGCTATGATGTCCGTTATATCGTCATCAAGAAATTCAGCAAGCTTGGCTACTCCATGACTGATGATATTGTGTAGCAAACCACCCGGTAGCTTTCGCACCCAGTGGTTTTGGTCTTGCAAGAGCCCTTTTGCGTAAGTCGGGTCGCCTAAGTCATAGGAAAAGTGACTCTCTAAATGCGCCGGCTCTCCACCCACGAAACCCTCTCTCATCAGGCGCCGCATTTCCAGCATCTCGAGCGTGAACTGAAGATTATGTCCCGCGGTGATCTTGATATTCTTATGTTCTGCGAGCTCGATTAATGATTCCGCCTCTTCACCGGTAACCGTAAAAGGTTTCTCCAGATAGACGTGACTTCCCGCTTCCAGACATTCTCTCGCCAGTGTGTAGTGGCTCCGAGGCGGCGTAGTGATGTGAACAACATCGGGTGAAACGGTCTTCAACATTTCCTGAGCATTGGAGAAAACACCCGGAATTTTGAAACGCTCGGCAAGCTGCTGCGCCATGAGAGGTTCCTGATCGCAAACTGCAACGATGCCGCAATCCCGAATTCGCCGAATAGCGTGTACATGCTGGTCGGCAATCTTCCCGCAACCGACTATTGCGACACGAAGCATCTTGATCAGGCCTCGCTGTTTGTTCCGAACTGCGCAAGGAATGTTTCCATCGCTTGCTTCATCGGCACGCGTGGCTTCCAACCCAGTCGCGTTTTGAGTTTCTCGTTCGAGTAGCGCTGACTCTTCCAATTGGCCACGCAGCGGCGACGGTTGAAGGCAGGCGGAAGCTGGCCCTTCGACCATTTCGAGTATTTTTCCCAGGCATAGCACGCGCTATAAGCAACCCAGTAGGGAACGCTAACCGACCGAAAGCGCCTGGACACTTTGTAGGTTTTGAGAAACTGGCGAGCAGTGAGGAGGTCATCATCAACAATATTAAAGACTTCACCATCGATTCCCGGCGTGAGACCAGCGAGGACAATTGCTTCGGCACAATTGTCGACATAGGTCAGTGGCAAAAGATTCGAGCCGTTTACCTGTATAAACGGTCCGAAAATCTTGATCCCGACCCGGCCGTTTAACTCCTGTTTGCCAGGTCCGAAAACGTAACCTGGCCTCGGCGTCACACACGGCAGTCCGTATTTATTCGCATATTCCCGGACAATTTCCTCCTGTTTAAGTTTCCCAAAGCCATAAGCGTCGAATCGCTCCTGCGGAGCCGTTTCCAAAGGGCAGGTTTCATCAAGAAGACTGTTATGCTTTAAACTCAAATTCGAATAAACCGCAAAGGAACTGACATTCACGAACCTCTTTGGCTTTCCAACTTCGAGAAATGCATCCAGTAAATTGCGCGTAGCCAAGGCAGAATTCATAAATGCCCCGGCGAACGACTTCTCGATCCCGGCGGCAAGATGGATGATTACGGAAACATCCTGCGTGGCCTTTCGGCAGTCCTCGCGTGAAAGTAGATCGCCCGTAACGATCTCAACATTTCTTCCGTCATCGACGGAACGCAGCGCCTGTTCAAGGCGACCAATTCGGCTGGGAGATCTAACCAAGCAAAGTATGTTGGAAAAGCCGTACTCGATGAGAATCTCAACGACTTTGGTTCCGATGAAACCATTAGATCCGGTGATCAAAATACGATCATCCAAGGATACAATGTATTCCGAATTCATGCGGAGCGTTGTTTTTTGAATCGCAATAAATAGCCGCTTAAAACTGGAAATATATAAACGGTACGGCGTTAGTTGCTCCAAAAAAGCTGAGCAGCACCACCAGCGCCGCATAGGCCGTAATGCGCACGGGAACGGCGCGCTCCGGGAGTTCCTGCGCCCAGTTGCGATCCTTATTCACAAGCAGGTGCGTAAAGAATACCGCGGCCAGCGCCAGGAGGATATAAGGGGAGACCCACCGGACACCATGGCTCCAGGACAGAATACGGCTCAGATACGTGCCTGCATCGGCAAAAGATTGAGCACGGAAGAAGATCCAAGCTACCAGGACGATACCGAGCGTGAGGAGACGCGAGAACAACGTCCACACTGCTCGGAAGACAGGGCGATCCGCTAATTCAGACAATGGGTTCCGAGTCATCCAGGCTCTATGAACTGCTAGGGCGCCCCCATGGATTCCGCCCCAGATCACAAAGTTCCAACCCGCGCCATGCCACAGTCCACAAAGAAGCATGGTGGCCATGAGACTAATGGTGGTGCGAAGGGTAGCACTTCGAACATTTTTTCTTGCGATCTCCATGGGTATAAAAACGTAATCGCGAAACCAGGCAGATAAGGTAATATGCCAGCGACGCCAAAACTCAGTGATTGTCACTGAGCTGTACGGCATCTGGAAATTCTCGGGAAGTTTGATCCCGAGTATGAGCGCGCAGCCGATCGCCATATCGGAGTAGCCTGCGAAATCACAGTAAATCTGAATGGCGTAACCCATAGCACCGAGCAAAAGAGTCAGGCCATCATATTGTCCCGGAGATGAAAAGATTAGATTAACAGGGCTGGCAATCTGGTCGGAGATAACCAATTTCTTCACAGCCCCCAACAGGAAATAACACAGACCGGATTCGATTGCTGCGGCATTTGCGCAAATGCGCTGCTGAACTTGCGACAGGAAGTCGCCCGCACGCATAATCGGGCCTGCGAGCAGCTTTGGAAAAAAGGAAATGAATAGCGAATAATCTCTAAGGCTGCGAGTCGGATGAATACGTTCGTAATAGATGTCCAGCACGTAGCTCATGCTGGCAAAAGTAAAGTAAGAGATGGCCGGTGGCAGAATAATATCGTACTGAGGGCGATTGAAATGCATGCCCAACGCGCTCAGGGCGAGCCAAATATTTTCAAGGAAAAAGTTACTGTACTTGAAGAATCCCAGTAGCCCCAGGTTGGCCACAAGGCTGCAGACAAGCAGCCGTTTTCGATGAATTGGATTCTCAGTCTGCCCCAGCTTGCGTCCGATATAGTAATCCGACAGCGAAGTAAAAATCAACAATACAATGCATGGTACGCTCCACGTAAGATAGAAGCAGTAGCTCGCCGCTAAGAGTAGCCACTTCTCTGCGCTGAGGGCGCGGAAACAACTCCGCAGCAATATGACTGCCAGAAAGAAGCATAGAAATTCAAATGATGTGAAAGTCATAATTGCGGGAGCACCTTTACGAGGAGGTCGGAAATGATCCCCGTTGCGGGCGTAGCCTAATACTCTGCCAAAAGGGCCCCGTCATTGGCACCCGCTTCATGCTCATAGCTCGATGAGTGACACCAGTGTTTAGCACTCTTAAACCCACGAAAAGCTGGGCGCCGATGTTCAAACTGGCTTTTCCAGTTTTGAAGTCAGCAAACGCTGCAGGTCACCGATGTTTTTGAGCTTTAAGACCTCGACCGGTTTAAAACGGACACGAAAATGGTTTTCTACAGCAAGGATGACATTCACATGATTCAAAGAATCCCAACCCGGAACTTGGGTTGCGATCGTATCATCGTTGATATCCCAGTCATCCAACTTGAGCGCCGTGAGTATAACGCGCTTTAGTTCCTGCGTAATCATTGGTTTCAGACCCCCTTGTCTTATTTCTGGATAAGATTCTTTCTTTGTTCGCTTTTCTGCTTGGTTTGCCCGCAGAGCTTTTGATCAGCCAACGCGGTGGAACGAGGTAGACATTTGTTATGGACACATCGATTGCCATTGCTGCCCCGATTATATCCATTTTCAGCTTTCTCTTTCCTTCATCGTCGGTTATGCCGCTTTCCGCGAGTACTGATACGTGCTCAGTGCCCAGTTCTCTATTTTCTTCCCCAAAAGCAATTACCCTTCCTGGAATTACGCCTTCCACCTTGCCCACAACGTCTTCCACGTCCTCAGGGTAAATATTGTTCCCGGCTACGATAATTATGTCCTTTTTTCTCCCAATTACGTAGTAGTCGCCAGCGTTAGCAAATCCATAATCGCCGCTATAATACCACCCATCACACAACACCTCTCTTGTCTTCTCCAGGTAGTTCCTGTAACCATCAAACATCGATCTCGACTTGATCGCTATCTCCCCGATCGTTCTATCGCCAACCTCTTGGCGGTTTTCATCAACGATTCTCACTTCGCAACCGGCAATTGTTTTGCCCGATGAAACACATATCTTGGCTCGGTCTGCATCCTCGGTAATTTTGACTTTTCCCTGCGCCAACGCATTTCTATCGAGGGCTAACAATGAGGGTGGCGTTCCCGGCGATGTCTGCGTGGTCGCAAATGTTGTTTCGGCCATCGCATAACACGACGAAATGGCCGAAGAATTCAGGCCCCAGTGCCGGAATCTCTTCACGAACCTCTGATGACTTTCGTATCTAACCGGTTCACTGCAGTTGATAACAAGTCTCCAACTCTCAAGATTGACACCGTCAAGTTCATCATCAGCGACCTTGTCTGCCATCATATTATAGGCAAAATTCGGAAGCCACGAAATCGTTCCACGCTCAAGCGAGATTGCGTCGAGTAACAGCGATGGTACCATTACCCATTCGAAAGGATCTATTTGAACAGTTGGTATCCCAAACGCGAGCGGCAGATGAAACGCCGCGATCAGTCCCATATCATGATATAAAGGCAGCCAACTCACAATTTTGTCATCCTCATTCAATCCGATTGCCCGCCCGTAGTATTTGACATGCTCTAAAACCGCACGGTGTGATAATAACACAGGCTTTTGCAATCCAGTCGTTCCGGACGAATGCTGAAGTAACAACGGGTCATCACGTTTTACGGTGCTGTGACGAGTAATAACGTGATCTAGCTGTTCTTTCGTCAACGCGTGTCCGATTTTCCATTCCAGGGGAAAATGCAGCCCTTTAATCGTGCTACCCGGTCTTTCGAGAGAAGGGCGAACAATTTCCTCAAGGTCACGCTCAGTAAAAACCCAATCAAGACCCGAGCGCAAAGACATACCGTCAATACCTTGCCGGAACTTATCGGGATGCAAGCGCGGATTCGGATATGCCAGTACTGCTGGGATGGCTCCCACACAAACTATGGCAAGATAAAGCGGGTACAGAATCTTGTTGTGCCGCATAATGATGGCGCAGACATCCCCTTTACCGATATCATGCTCAACCAACGTTGCTGCCAGGCATTCCGCAGTGTCGATTAAAGCGGAAAACGTCCACCTGAACGGCTCTTCTCCCGCGATCCAATGAATGATCGCGTCACGGTCGGGGGCTCGTTCAGCGTTCTTACACCATCGGCTCCAGATTACCTCATTTTCGGTACCGAGTTCTTTTATCATAGCAAAGCCTGATTGAGATGGCCAATTACAAAGTCAGCAAGAACAAGTATGAACGAGCCTGAAGATTTGAAAAGAAACACAGTCTCGAACAGATAGCGCGCTACGTTTTGGAACAGGGCGAGAACTATCGGACTGCAGTATGTTCCCTCAGCCAACTGAGGAATGCATCCGTCGCGATTCGTTTGCCGGCATCATTGAGATGCACCAAGTCACCAAAACACTCATCTGAATTCAGAGCAGGTAGTTTATCAAGACGTACAAACTGAGCTTGGGGATCGATATGTTGGGCTTCGTCCAAAACGCTTTCGAAGTCGCGGACCGCTTCCGGCGTCAGGAATTCGTGAGCATATAGCGGTGAAACTGGCAGAACCACCACGATGACAGAGCCCTGTTTCCGGGCCCGAAGCAGCATTCGCTCGAAGGCTAATTTTTTCACTCCATTGAACGCATGCTTCCCGTGAGTTTCGCTGCGCATCTGAGCAAGTCGCCAAAGAGTTCTGCTTGGCGTCCAGTCACTTACTTTTGCGTTAGTTGCACCAAAATCCATCACTGATTCACGGGGCAGCACCAAGGAATTTGCGCGCTCCTCGGCGGCCGAGGATGATCTCAATCGCTCGGGTAGTAGCCTGCGTAGTCCGACCAAGACTGCTTCCGAGCTTCCCGCAGTGGGAAACAACTTTTGGAGGTAACTCAGCGGATATTGACTCAACAATCGCTTCGAAAATTGCCAGCCGGTGCTGCTTTGCCAAAGATCCCAAATGGTTTGTGTTACCGGCACCACGTCGGCACGGCCTTCACAAAGGTGATACTCATTCAGGTCATAGACGTCCACGCCGATTATCATCAGGTCCGTGTTCTTTGCGAGATTTTGAAACACTTCCCATTCGGAAGGCGTCGACGCAGCCAGACCCCAGCTCTCGATACCCTGGTCCAAGGTTTTCGAAACTTCAGGCCAGGAAAGTCCGAACTGCAGGAGGGACGACCCAGCGCAAAACACCTGTGGGCCGGTCTCAGGCCCAATTCGGCGGTAAATCGGGTTGTGGTTTGGCAGTTTGATCCAGAAGGCCACCAGGTAATTAAACGCGATTGCAATGGCGAGCACCGAGCAGATAACAAGCAAGAATTTCGCTTTCCCTGGCACATCCGGTGATAGGCCGCTAACGACGCGCCGAGGCAGTGATAACCCGGGGGCCGCGGCCTTCGGCTCAATTGAAGACTGCATTTTGTAAAAAATAGAAAAGCCTATTCTTGGGGAACGACTCTAAAGTTGTTGCGCTCGCTAGGAGGACTGCCACTGCCGCTTACCAGCAGATTGCGGATAAGCGTAAGGCGTGTAGCCGGGCATGGAGGTATATTATAATAAACCTCGACCCGCCTGTTGAAGTTTTATGTTGACTCCACTAATCCGAGTCACGGTTCTTCCTCTGCATACGCTAATTCCCTGCTCTTTTCTTATCCTGGCCCTCAGCCATTTAATTTGTGGGGCTTTCATTTGCCTTTTTTGCTTTTTTTCTGTCTAGCTTTTTTCCACCCCAGGGCTGCCTTTCCTTGCGTAGATTGTCTTGCGAGTTCCCTTTCACGTTTCGCGTCATCTGCTCCGGTGGCGGCAGGCCTTTGGTCAGCGGGTGCGGGTAAACATAGGGTGTGTAGCCAGGCATCGGCGTGTTGTTAAAGTAATGGGTTCCCTGCTTAATGTTCAGCGTGTCGGGGGTGTACGTGGCAAACGCCGCGCCGTCGTTGGTGTTGTTCCAGATGTAGCACGGTTCGACGCCTTGAGTCCAGTTGGGCGGCGGCGTGACGTTATAGCCGCTAATCAGTGTGCTCGATCCTGCCCCCGGCTGGTCAATGCACTGGTCAACCTTGTTGATTACGAACGAATCACCGACACTGAACGTGACGTTACTGGAAGTCTTGAAATTGAAACTGTTGCTGGTGTTGCTCTCAATATAGACGAAGCCGCCGGAGTTCTTTTTGGCCGAGTATCCTGCCCATTGGTTGTTTGACCATGACGTACCTGAAACGCTTACCGTCGAGCCGCTAACCGCGCTTACCGTGCCTGAATAAAACGGGTTGCCGGAATTGTTCTTGTCCCAGCCGTTTGTCCCGTCCCCGCCGCCGAATGTCGGATAAGTGCCTGTCATGTGATAGGAAGTCAGGACATGCCCAGCCAAGCCGCCCCAGAAGTTTACCAGCGTGTTGTTGTAGAAAAGCTCGGCTCCGCCACGGTTTGACCCGACAAACCTGTTATCGCTGTGGCCGTCGATGTAATTGTCGTAAATCTCCATTGCCCGTGAACTCCGGGGGCGCCCTGTCGATTCGGTACCGTGGGTGTGAGTAATGGCCCCAATGATTCTGTTGTGGCGAATCACAAACCGCGCGCCGGCATAGGCATCGGTTAGGCCGCTAAGATGACCGGCTGGCGCAGTGATGGTGCAATCCTCGACAAACGTGAACTGCGACGAACCAAACCCTGCCGGTTTCGCCCAGCTACCGTCGCCAAATTCGCCGCCGTCCCAGCGCGAGCCGTAGAAAACGAAAATCCCATTGGACTTGTTCGGTGCCCCGACCTTGAAATCAATGTGATCGAAAACACCAATCACCGTGTCTGGAACGATGGAACACATCATGTCGTACCAGTTGCAATGGTCCATCCGGAACTGGCTACCGTCGGTGTTTTTGCCGTCGATGTGAAGTCCTGCGTGGGTTATTTGAGTTCGCCCGCCGTCCTGAAATTCGATCCCAGTTACTCGTGTCAACATTCCGGCCACAAGCGTGATCTTCAAAAACTCCGTCCCTTGCACGCTGTCCTTGATAATCGTCACACCGACGCCGGCTCCCTGAATCGTGATCGCCTTCCTAACTACTAATGTGCGAGTCCAACTGGCCGTTCCAGCAGGTATCGTTACGGTGTCGCCATCAGCAGCTGAGGCGACGGCGGCCGCAACATCGGACTGTGATGCGCTGCTTGCGTTAACTGTTGTTGCTCCCGACAAGCGAGAAAGAGCGAAAATCAGAGTCGTACCAAGCGAAACAACAGCAGTAACGCAGGGTCCCGGAGTGGAGGGACGGCGAAGGTTCCGGTCGGCTTTAGGGTTCCTCGGCATACACCAGTTCCCTGCTCTCTTCCGGGCTCTCAACCCCATCGGATGCTTGGGCAGTACCTAGGAGGATTCGTGGGTAGTCGGTAGCAATGAGGTAGAAGGCAAACCAGAGAGGACTTATCGTTTTGAAGGCTGCTTCGGTCCAGTTGTACAGTATTAGTGCCGCCAGGAACCCCAATCGATATCGCCCCAATTCAAAATTCCGAAAAAGCTCGAGGCGTATCTTCCGGAATGTCGCAACAAATAGTCCAACGAGGAGGAACACGCCAACTAATCCCAAGGTCAAATACGTTTCCAAATAACCATTATGCGCCTCGTTTGGGACAAAAAACCAGAGTCCTTCCAGTTGCCGTGGCCTTTCTCCCAACCAGAAGCTCTCAAATCCTGTCCCAAGAATCGGATTGGTATGCAGTCCTAGGAGAGCTCTCCAGAGGACTGTTCTTCCCGATAGCTCGGAGCCCCTGCCTAGACTCTCCGAAAAACGCCCTGAAATCCCAAACGTCGCTTCTGCTGCGGCAAGGAGAACAAGGGCTGCCAACATGTATACCCCAATAAAATTCTTGTTTACAGAACGGAGGCCGACAAACACGGCCACCAGTATCCCTACAATCAGAGATGTGAGCGATGTGGCACTGTGCGCCTGAGAGAAAAGCCACCAGATACCGATCGAGAATCCGGCGATCAGCCGAAGCTCGTTTCGTCTCCAGGTACTCCGCTCACTTTGCCAGATTTGCAGCAAATACCAAAAGAAAAAGTAGCCCAGGATCAGACAATCGCCGCCCAGCGCGTTTTTACCTATGGCGATGCCGCCGCTTTCTGGCCCGCCCCACGGACTGAAACTCCGTCCCAATTCAGGATAATATTTGATCCAAAGAATGGAAACGGGGACGACGACATAGGCGCAGCGCTTCATCAACCTGATTAGCGCTTCTTTGGGATCTGGTTCCGTAACGACGATAAGGGCCATGATTGGATGACCAAGAATTTTGATCCAGCGCTTGAAAGCCACGAATGGAAAATCAGACCAGGCGATGGAAATGAAACAGAACAGCAAAAAGACAATGAGCCAACCGTTGTTGGAAACAACTTCTGAAAGACGGACTTGCCGCTTAATAAGGACACAAGAGCCCGCTATGATCAATGCAAAGCAAAACCAGGCATCCAGCGGACTTCCCTCTTCTACTGAAACACCGCCGGTCACGGGCAAGCCGAAGATGTTGAGCCATTCGGAAACGGATCTTGAGCAACCAAGCACCAGCCAAAGCAGTGGAAGCCAAAGGGCGCCGCTGACATCAGGCTTCTCCCGAATGTCGCGCCGGAAAAGCCAGACAATAAGTGCAAGCGTGAGAAAAAGGGCTAGCGATGACGACAGCCCGAGCCCGAACAAGCCGGCAATGCGGGGTTCAACTAGATTCATCGATAAGAGATTCTTGTCTCGGGCCACTCACTCGCAGCCCAATAAGTTCAGAAATTGGCTAAAATGTGCGAAGAAGACGCGCTGGGTTGCCAACATAAATACCTGATTGAGTAATGTCTTTCGTAACAACCGCCCCGGCGCCAATAACGACCTGATCACAGATCGTGATCGGAAGAATGGTGGCATTTGTTCCAACGCTTACACGATTCCCAAGTCTTGTTGCTCGCCAAGAGTCCAGATTTGCGGCAGGGGCCCCGGTAACGAACAGATCATTGATGAACATGACGCCATGAGAAATGAAACATTCGTCTCCGATCGTTACGAGCTCACAGATGAATGAGTGCGATTGAATCCGGCATCGCTTCCCGATGGTTACTCCTTTTTGTATCTCTACAAATGGGCCGATGAAGCTGCCATTGCCAATTGTGCATCCATAGAGATTGACCGGCTGCACCACGGTGACGTTTTCACCAAACGTTACATCGACAATCCCCGCATGGCGGATTTCTGGGCTTCCCACAAAGGTCTCGCTTAGTGGCTGAGCTAAAGGAACCTGGGTAGTCAAGAATGGAGAGGTGGGTTTATCCAGAGAAAGCAGAGCCACTCACGAGCTGATCTCTGTGAATTTCTTACCGCGATGCGTTTCACAGGAGGCGTTTAGTTCCCGACTGAGGAGCGTTTCGTACGCGGTCACAAGATTTTTACCGACCTTCGCCCATTGCAGTTCCTCCGCGACGCGGTGCCGGCCATAAGCGCCCATGTTTTTCTGGAGCTCGGGTTTATCCATGAGTTGCGCAATAGTTTCCGCGAATTCCGCTTCGTTGTTCGGTTTAACATAGATGGCAGCGTCTCGAGCAGAAAACCGGGTTTCCTTCAAATCGAAAGACACGATCGGCTTTGCAGAGGCCATATATTCCATCACCTTGATCCAGGTAGATACGTCGTTTAACGGGCTGGAAGGATCGGGATCCACGCAAATATCGGCAGCCGCAAGGTTAGCTTGCAGTTCTTGATCGGAGACGAAGCCGGTTAGTTCAACGCATCCGTTAAGTCGCAGCTTTTTAGCCAGATCGCGCAAATCGCGCAGTGAGTCCCCGGTTCCCATTATGACACAATAAAAATCCGAACGCTTCAAGCCATGGAGCAAATGACGCAACGATCTAAGTAGATAATCAACCCCGTCTTGTGGATTTAGGCTACCGATGTAGCACAGGATGGATTTGTTCATCGCTTTCAAACGGGCGCTGGGTGCAGCTGGCGTCATTCGCATCTGGTTCGGCCCATTTCTTACAACGAAGATATCGCGGGGGTTCTTGTTCGCGCGTTCGATTTGTATCTGTTTGTACGATTCGTTTGTCGCGATGGTAACGTCTGCAAGTTTCAAGCTGCACCATTCAAAAATCCTTAGAAGCCGGGTGTAAAATCCTTCTGCGGCGTTATAACGGGACCGGTAAAGCTCCGGGCAGAGATCGTGCTGATCAAAGACAAATTTCTTTCCGAGCAGTTTGAAGGGCAAAGCCACTAAAAAGAGAGTATCGGGAGGATTGTGAGCGTGCATCGCGTCGAAGCCGCGCGTTACAAGAATGTAAGTGCTAACAGTAAGGCACGCTGATGTGAAGTAACAGTATTCAACAACATAACCAAGAAAGGATTTCAGCTTGACAAGAACCAGATTGATTGGGTTAGCGTTTGCGGATGGAGTCTTCTTAAACAGTTCCAATGTTGGCACGCGGTAAACTTCGACGCCGTCCAAAATCTCGCGACTTGGCTGGCCCCGTTTCCGAAGCGCAATGACCGCGACCTTGTAGCCTGCTTCAGTGAGTAAAGCCGCCTCGTTCCTGACACGAGTGTCCTGCGGAAAATGATTCTCGACCCACATCAGGATTTTGATCGGAGATCGCATTATGATCGGACTGTGTTGTCGCAGTGTTACCAGCAGATGCCTTGATAATTGGGAGAAGCCGTCACGGTTTCTCGTGGTAACCGAATCAAATCGATAATTACCTTTGAATCGCCATTATTGGTTACAGCTTCCTGAATGTTCGAATTATTCTTGCCAACGACGACTACGTCACTGGCTTCGATGGCTTCCTTTGCAGAAGAAACCATCAACGATGAAATGTGCGGTATTGCTTGTTCGATGTACTGCTTGTTCGCACCTACGAGTCTTGCCAAAGCAACTTCTTCGTCGTAGATACTCAATTTATATCCTTTGCCGATCAAGGTTTCGATCAGTCCAACAATCGGACTTTCACGGAGATCGTCGGATCCGCCCTTGAAGCTGAGTCCCAAGACTCCGACACGGTTTTTGCCGGTGTGGCGAATTAAATTGAAGGCTAGCTCGATCTGCTTACGATTTGTTTCGAGCACAGCATCGAGCACCGGCAGTTCCAGATCCAATTGCTTCGCCTTGTAAAGAATAGCACGAAGATCCTTTGGCAAACAAGAGCCACCGAAAGCAAATCCGGGCCTAAGATAATAGGGAGAGATGTTCAGCTTCGTATCTTTGCAGAAAATCTCCATCACTCTGTGGCTATCAATACCCATAGCCTTACTGAGATTTCCGACCTCGTTCGCGAAACATACTTTGAGTGCGTGAAATGCGTTCGAGGCATACTTAATCAACTCAGCCACCGCAATGGGAGTGCGCTCCACGGGGACCTTTAGACTTGAATACAGCGTGGCAACGCTTTCGGCAGCACGATCGCCAGCGGCCCCGATGATCGTAAAGGGAGGATGATAGAAATCATAAATTGCTGTGGTTTCACGCATGAACTCGGGATTCATGCAGATACCGAAGTCTTTTCCATCCTTTTTACCAGATTCTTGTTCGAGCAAAGGCCTCACCACATCGTTCACCGATCCCGGTAACACCGTGCTTCGGACGACTACGACGTGGAAGCTATCTGTGGTTCGTAGTAATTCGCCGATCTGGCTTACAACTCTCTTTAGCTGGTCAAGACCCAGGCTGCCGTTGTCATTACTAGGCGTACCAACACAGATTAGGGAAATGTCGCCAAGTCTCTCTACGCGCTGGGTGGCTTTCAGTCGTCCAGCGTCAACCCCGCGGCGAATCAACGATTCCAGGTCCGGCTCGATGATGGGACTTTTTCCTGAGTTAATGAGAGAGACTTTGAGTTCTTGTAAGTCTACGCCGGTCACTGAATGGCCCAGCTCGGCCAAACATGCGGCCGTCACGCAGCCTACGTACCCCATTCCGAAAACTGTTACATCCATATAGTAAGTTGTCTGATAGCTCTAGCTTTCGCTAGCTGTTGCAGCCTTCGTGACCTGCGCACAAAACTGCGCCACTTTTCGCGGCGTCGTGTTCCAAAAGGCGCCCTCGTAGCGCCGGCTAACATACTCTAGAAACGATTTATAGTGGGCTACCGGGTATTCCCTTGATGTTGCAATCGCGTTATCAAGGCACAAATAGTCAGGATGGACGTCAACTAGCGCCATCCCGCCGTGTTGGGCGATCCAGTCGAGTTTCCGCATCCAGATTTCCGGCGTCTTTTCTTGCAACAGCACGAAAAGCGTGAAGTCTTGAGGAAGGGTGTATGGAAGTTCAACGTAACCTGTTGAAGACGAGTTGACATGTGATTGTTGACACTTCATCGATTGGCCGTTCAGGCACGGGACCCAGAAGGGAAAGATTGTGTGGCGTCCCTGGGGCTGGGGTTCGAATGGATCCGTATCGAAGGTAGATGCATCGTACTGCACATCGAGATCGTGAAGCCAATCGAGATTGCGCAACATGAATCCCGATCTGAACCCCGATGCGCCCCATTCACGCGCGTAGCCGTTGATTTTCCCGGCGCTGCGTTTGAACTTGCGACGCGAAGTGAACAGACGGCCATCATGTTTAAGATCATGTATTCCAACCTCGAATCCGTTAACAGTGAGCTCCTGCCTTAATTCAGCTGGGACCCGGTAGCTTCCTTCTGGGATAAAATTAAAGGAAGAGCGAAATCCAAGGTCCAGTTCCAATTGCATCAGGGACCGGCACCTGCCAAGCCCTGCTTTGCTCTCGACGTCGTGTGTCAGAATAAATGCGAATTTTTTGCCCTCCGGCCAGCCGGGCCAGTTTTCCGGTGGACACTCGGATCCCGGCATAATGGGCCAGACGCCTCCGACATGTTTGCGCAAACGCATGGCTAGCTTTCGTCGAATCGCCGTTCGAATGGATTTGGGAATGAAAGGCTTTAGCCCGTAATAAATTCTATTTCGTAACATGAGAGAATAGCGGCCTCCGTGGCCGCTAGAAAGGTCGGTGGGAGCACGAAACGGAGCGTTAAAACTTGTGTGCCTCTCGTGCCTTGACTCTTCAAAACTCCGCCGTCGGTGTTCAGCGAACGCCTCTGTCAGTATCGAAGCGGACATCGGAGGAAAAGCAGAAGCGTCATGAAGACTGACAAAACAGAGAGCATTCGCAGGATATCAACAATCCACAGCGAACGGGAAGCGACCATTTTAATTCCAACCCCGGTCCGGTCATTATGCATGCAGCCAATCAAGACTCGAAATCAAGCCACTTCGGCACGTAAGAACGCGACTTGTTTACCACCACTGCAACGTTGTTTCGCTCAGCGATCAACTTCCCGTAGCTGCGCTTGATAACGTCGCGGCTGTTCTTCTCAGCCTCGACTACGAGCAAAAGCTTATCCATGAACGCAGCCATTCCCCAGGTAGGACTCGTTTGATCCAGCGGAGGCATGTCAAAAATAATGTAGTCAAAGTCGCTCGCCTTCATATTCGGCATCATATCGAAGAATTTTTTCAAGCCGAGCTGCGCCGGACCGCCGCTGTTGGGCGATCCCACTGTGGCGAGATAGAGATTGTCTGCAGCCGAGGCAATGGAGTCAGATGGCTTAAGAGCTTTGTTCAACGGATACGCCGGTTTACCTTTGAAAAACGGGTGGACCTCCTGCGGGCCCAGGTTCACATCGACGAGCAACACTTTGCCGTCGTTGGTTTCCGAAAGTGAGGCAGCGAGCCCAGCAGCAAGGGTGGAAGCTCCGGCTTGGTCTGCAAAGCCGGTAACACCAACAAGCTTGGGCTTATGCGTCAAATGATTGAGTTCGAAATAAAGGCCGAGACGGTCCCGAATTGCATCACAGTACGGCCGGATGAAATGGCCGGCCTCCCAGGGCGCCAACTTGGGGTTACGCCGTTCCGTGGTAAGCGCTCCCGAATTCGCGGGTGAGCCATTACGAGGCAACGCGAAGCGTCCGTTCGCATACGGGATCGAGAGCATCAATGGAATGTGTAACTGTGTCTCCAACTGCAGCGGCCGGCCAACGGTTTGGTTCAATATCAAACCTTTTAGCAACGCGAGCGCCATGCCCAAGGCTATGCCACCCCCGACGAGTGCCATGAGAATCTTATTGCGTTTTTTTGTCTCGAAGCCGGAGGGGGATGGACGCTGGACCGCGCTGATATTAGGCATCTTCGAAGGATCCAAAGCCTCGTCGATCCGTGCCTTTTCGAGCGATGCTGCGAAGTACTTATAGTTCGTTTCGTCCATCTCTCGTTTCCGCTCCAAGTCTTCCATCTGCGGACCTAGCTCCGAAAGCTGTTTCGTTCTTTGTTGAACATCGCGAAGCCGGGACTTAAGCGTCTCGACTTTTGCTTGCGTGCCAGCAACTCGCGCCTTAGCAGATTGCGGGCTCTTTTCAGATGACGCGGGTTTTGTTCTCCACCCTTTTTTTTCCTTTTTGTCTACGATCTGATTAACAAGGGCTTGTTGTTCGGCCAAGTCTGCCTCGGCGGCATTAAGTTGTTCCTGAGTTTTCGCGGCCTCGGCAGTAAGCGCCACTGAGCCCTCTTTGAGCGACGCAATTCCTGTCTTCGCCCTCAGCGACTTCAGAGCGTCCTCTGTTTGATTTAAGCGCGCGCGGACCTGATCGGTTTGTTGAGTCACAAAATCGAAGGCGCCGGCCGAGCGGTGCACTTCAAGATGCTTGACGAAATAACGACTCAATAGTTCCTGCAAAACGAGAGTCGCGACCTGTGGGTCGCGATTTTTATAGGAGACAAGAATGATGTTACTTCCTTTGCTAGAAAGCGCCTTCAAGCCCGAGCTAACCGCCCCGGCTGCATCACTTTCGGTTGCCGACGCTCCAGAGGGGGGCAGCAATCCTTTCAGACCAATTGCCCGGGCAACGCGGGAGAGCAAGTCTTGGGGCGGTGGCAACAATCGCTGGGGACCAATTGCCTGAGCAACTTGCATGGCGAGATCCCAACTGGTCAGAATCTCCATTTCGGCACCCATCACTCTATCCGCATCGTTGTTCGACGCGGCCGAAGCTTTCTCTGCATCGATTGGATCCACGACGCTCTTATCCGTAACATAGCGCACCAGCAGCTTGGCCTGAGACTCGTAGGAAGGTGGGTAGAGAAAGTAAACCGCCGCAGCGGCAATAATACCCACCATTGCACACACAATGATCGTTTTCTTGCGTTTAAACAGAGCGAAGAGAATGTCGCCCAGCTTCATTCCGGAGGGATGTTGTGTTTCGCGTCGTATTTCAGCCATAATTTTAACCTTTAGTCGAGATGTGGATAGAGGATCGAGCCGGCCAGCCGGTTGAACATCAACGGTAATCTGCCAAAGATCCGTTTGTGTAAGCCGGCGTCACGGCGGACCGGAGTTAAACACGGCCGACCCGATGGATCGACTCGGAAGTATTCAATTGTTTCTTCCTGCGTGTCCCAAGAAAGTTTGAATCGTCGCAAACCGTCGTTTTCAGAGTCGGTGCGGCCGAAATGCAATTTTTCGATGCCAGTCCGCGCCAAAAGCTGGATGCCTTGCCACATGACCAGATTGTTCGCACGGAATTCTTGAAATCTCTTGTCCGAAGCGCCGTACTTATAGACGGCGTTCTTTCCGAAACGGAAGAAAACCGCCGCAGCAATTGGGCGTGACCCGCGCCGTGCCAGAACAATGAACCCCAGTCCGGGCTTGATGATGTGCTCGTAAATGTTCAGGAAAAATGATGCCGGCTGCGGTGGGAGACCATGGCGGCGGCGTGTTTGGACGTGAAGCCGGTAAAAATCGTCGATAGCCTGGCGATTGCGGGCAACGAGCGCACTCACATTGCTGCGTTCCGCTTTGCGAATAGCGCGACGTACCTGACTGTCGAAGCGACTGACCATTTCCTCGGGGCGGCGGCGCAAATCGAGTGTGTGCCCGTAGAATTTGGTTGCTGAACTCGAGGTGGATTGAAACGATTTGCCCCCCCGAATTTCGAGGTGTTTCCAGCAACGTTCTCGCGCGAAGCGAACAAGGCGATCTTTTACTACGCCGGTCACTTCAGGATCAAAGATGAGCGGCTCGCACACATCGCTGAATGGGAGGCAAACACCGCGCCGTCCAGTGAACGCACTGTGCACTTCCATCAGTGGTATCAGCGCGGCTAACCTGCGTCCGCGGGAAAATTGAAGATAGAAAGGCTGATGGTTATAAGTCTTGTGAAGCACCTTCGCCCAGGCGCTGGTGTGGAAGCAGCCGGCGTCGCGATGCAAGGCAACCACAAGATCCCAACCTGGATTTTGGACGGGATTAATAATCCACATTTGAAGCGGTTCCTCGCTCGCCTCTGGCTCTACCAAGGAATCCTCGCCAGAAAAGCGCGCCGCTTCCATGGATTGCCATTTGCCTGCTTCGAGAGTTTTCAAACTGATGTTTTCTAGACAAGTGCCTCTGCGCAAACCACTTCACCAACGCAGCGGGTGACATATTCGATCTGCTCTTCTGTCAGCTCTGGAAACATCGGCAAGGAAAGAAATTGGTCGGCCAGACTTTCCGCAATTGGGAATGAGCCTTTCTTGTAGCCGAGATTTCGGCATGCCTCCTGCAAATGAACCGGGACCGGATAATGCACAGCGCACCCGACTCCTTTTTCCTGGAGATTCCGAGCGACTACATCGCGTTCCTGCACGCGAATGGCATAGACGTGATAAACGTGCCGCGCGTACAGCGCCTCGAACGGCGTAAGGACCTCATCGATTCCGGCGAAAGCCTGATTGTATTCCGTGGCATGTTTGCTCCGCAGAGAATTTGCTTCGTCAAGATGACGCAATTTGATCGACAAGACTGCCGCCTGAATGCCGTCCATGCGGCAGTTCCATCCCATCAGGGTGTGGTAATATTTTCGTGACTGGCCGTGGTCTCTCAGCATCTGGATTTGCTTCCGTAACTCAGGGTCGTTCGTCACGACCGCGCCGGCCTCGCCGAACGCGCCGAGATTTTTTCCAGGATAAAAACTGAAGCAACCCGCGTCGCCCATCGTGCCTGCTTTTCGGCCTTTGTACTTAGCGCCATGCGCCTGAGCGGCATCTTCGACGACGAAAAGTCCGTTGGCGCGCGCAAATTCCAGAATCGGGTCCATGTCCGCCGGTTGCCCGAAAAGGTGAACCGGAATAATCGCCTTGGTTCGCTCGGTCAGACTCTTCTCAAGTTCCGCGGGGTTCATCGTGAATGTGGTTGGGTCCACATCCACAAATACCGGGCGAGCGTTGCAGTAAGTAATCGCCTCGGCGGTGGCGATAAATGTGTTCGGAACCGTAATGACTTCATCGCCTTCACCAATTCCAAGCGCCAGGAGAGTAAGCCAAAGGGCGTCGGTGCCATTGCCCACGGCGATTGCGTAGGAGGACCCACAGAATGCAGCGAACTCTTCTTCGAACTTTTCCACGAACGGTCCGCCGGCAAAGGCGCTACTCTCGATGACTTCGCGAATAGCTCGATCGAATTTTTCAATAAAAGGGCCGTGATGCGCCTTCAAATCGAGAAAAGGAACCTTCATTTATGGTTTAGCTGAAAAATTAGGGTGAGTTTGAGGGGTTATGGTCAAAGCTTCGCGCACTGCGCGTTGCGTTAGTGCAAAGCTTGCGCGCAACTTATCCAGCGAATGCTTCAACCTGAAGCATCTCTTCCCTTTTGACCGGGGCGAGAACCGGCGCTGCACTACTCGAATGAGAAAGTGTCACCGGTGCACCGTTCATCTTGACGGAAGTGCTAGCCGCCTCAAGGATCCTAACCATTTCCAGTCCCCGACGGCCATCCGTTAGCGGTTGAGAATTCGTCTTGATGCAATCAACAAAATGCTGACAAGCGAGCTTTAGCGGCTCCTCCTGATGAAGGTACGGGATGTAACTGTCTCCGTAATGGTACGAGTATTGAAATTCTGCGAACGTGTCGTAATGAGGCGGACGTTCTACCCGCGCATCGTAAATGCGGATCTTCTCGCGTGTCCGCAGATCATCATAGACGATCATGCGTCGCGTACCGACGATAGTCATTTCGCGAATTTTCCGTGGTTCGAGCCAGCTGCTCTGGATGGTTGCGAAGCGTTTACGCGAGAAGGAAAGCGACATGTTTGTGACGTCCTCCACTCCGGGCGTGATATGAGCGTTTCCCTGGCAGTTAATTGTAGTGGGCAATTCGTCCAGAATATGGAGAATGATCGAGATGTCGTGTGGCGCCAGATCCCACGCGACGTTAATGTCCTTTTGGAATAATCCGAGATTGAGACGCCGGCAATTGATATAGCGGATTTCGCCCAGATCTCCGGCTTGAACGATTTGGGCAATCTTCTGCACTGGCGACGAGTAGAGAAAAGTGTGATCGATCATCAAAACCAGACCGTTGCGGTTGGCGATTTCGATTAGTTCCTCGCACTCGGCCGAAGAGGACGCCATCGGTTTCTCGATGAACGTATGCTTGCCCGCCTGGAGGGCTGCCTTGGCCAATGAAAAGTGATGCTTCACCGGGGCAGCAATGACGACAGCGTCGACGTTTGTGCCGTTGAGAAGCTGCTGCGTCTGTGTCATGCCTTCGATGTCCGGATACAACGCGCGTACGTGTTTTAGGCGTTCCGTGTTGAGATCGCAGACAGCCTTGAGTTGGCAGTCCGCAAGACCTTTGAAGTTGCGAACTAGAAGCGGTCCCCAGTAACCGCACCCGATTACGCCGACTGTGATTTGCTTCTTCATGGTTTGGGAGCTGATTCTGCGAGGCCTTGTAAGATCGTGCTCGGCGAGCGCGGACTTTTTCCAGCCGATTCTACGAACGTTTGTAAAATCGGTGGCGGTGTGTAGAGAGTGCTGTCTTGCCGGTTAGGTTGTGCCGACAGTCTGGATTCGACCAGTTGCCCAGCGACAACCGTGCAGGTTTTGAACAAGATTTTAAGGTCCAGGAGGATCGATAGGTTCTTTAGATAGAACAGATCCATCACGATCATCTCGTTGAACGTCGTTTTATTCTTGCCGTTGACCTGCCAGTATCCGGTCAAGCCCGGCAGAGCGTTCACGCGTTCTTGTTGCCATGGCTCGTAATGGGCAAATTCAGTTGGTGTGCAGGGCCGCGGGCCAACCAGGCTCATCTCACCGCAAAGCACGTTGAAGATTTGAGGCAACTCATCCAAGCCGCTCGCACGCAGAAATCGGCCGAAAGGGGCGAGGCGTGGATCGCCGTAAGTATCCAGCTTCGTCATCGGACGATCGACCCTCATCAATTCTTGGAAGTAGTGTTCGTGAGTTTGTGTCTCAGCACTCACCTTCATTGTCCGGAACTTCCAGATAGAAAAATGTCTTCCTCCAAGGCCGACTCGCTTTTGGCGGTAGAAGATTGGGCCTGGCGAGGCGAGTCGCGTCACCGTCATCAGCAAGATCATCAGCGGCAGCCAAATCGGCAGCGCAAGCAGAATGCACATAATATCGAGGGCCGATTTCCAACCGGGTACGCTGTGGACCGACGCGCCTGGAAAGTCGATTGTAATACGAGGCGCTTTCGCCCCGTTCCCGTTCGAGCTGTAATAGGGCAAGCTGCCGCCCTTGGTCGCCCGCCCATGCGGGAGATGACCTTCTATTCTCATCTGTAGAGTTCCTCCAACTGCTGCTAACCCGCTAAACCGTGCGGGAGTGTGTGAGTGCGGAGAAACCCGCGTCTAGGTCTACCGTCCATTAAGGAAACGTGACCGAGGAGCGGGTCCTCGAAAAATTCACCCTCAAAAATGTGAAAACCGGGGGGCAAAGCAGGAAACGAAAATCGAAATCGGGCCAGTAGACCGACGTTTGGCCGGACGCGGGACGGTACGCCGGGAGAGGCTGTTGTTGCATTGGTCTAGTTTCCCGCACGCTTACTTCTACGGAAACTGGGAGGTGAAGGTTCCGATTATTTTGCAGGACAAGGGAATTTAACGACACTGTCACAATCCCAGGATCAAGCTCCGAAATTCAAGAGATGATCGCAGGTGATCGATCCGCGCACTTATTCGATTTCTGAGAGGAGAGTGTCCAGGTTCTCGTTTTCGGAACCGTGGTCTTCTGCCAGGCCGGTTTGCACCAAACATCCGAGGCAAAGTCCGTTGTGAACACGCACTACACCGCAACAATGCGGGCACTCGTCGGCCTCGTGCTGAGGTGTCCCAAACGGATCAGTAACGCCGTTGAAATCCATTTTTCGTCATCCCGGTTGGCTGCTACTCGCCAAGGCGGTTTGTCCCCCAAGCGAAGTCTTTCTGCTGATACACGACTGTGCTCCAGAGTGGAGCCCGCGGCCTCGCCAAGGCCTGCCGTCGGAGAAGCTTACATGTGAGTCTGAGCCCTACAGCGTGCACAAGCACTTCTACGGAAAGCGAGGGACGAAGTTCCGAAAAATGCTTATCCCGGCAGGAAAAAGGTCTGGTTTTTACACAATTGTTTCAATTACGATTTGGTCCCACTAACTATTGCGCACCATTTCTTGAGTATGTCCCAGAGACTTACCCCGCTGGTCTTGGTGCCAGTTGTATATAAATGAGAAATGCACAACTCATCTGAATTTTTGAAAAACGCAGTCGCTGCAGCCGAAGAGACGCTGCAGTCACTACTCCATCTCGATGCGCAACTCGCGAAAGCCGCAGACTTGATCGAGCAATGTTTGCGCGGCGGAAACAAATTGCTCGTTTGCGGCAATGGAGGCAGCGCGGCTGATGCGTCGCATTTCGCGACAGAGTTTGTGGTGCGTTTTATGAAAGACCGTCCCGCGTACCCAGCCATTTGTCTTGCCGGTGATGGCGGACTTCTCACTGCGGCGGGCAATGACTATGGCTTTGACGAGATTTTCGCTCGCCAAGTGGCGGCTTTCGGCCTTCCGGGCGATATGCTGATTTGCCTGACGACTTCCGGCAAATCCAGGAATGTCGAGCGCGCATTACAGGAAGCAAAAGCGCGCAAGCTTAAGACTATTGCTTTCCTCGGCCGCGACGGCGGATCAACCATTGGGATGGCCGATGTCGATCTTTTGGTTCGCGGCGATTTAACTGCCCGGATTCAGGAGGCGCACCAGCTTCTGCTCCACGTCCTCTGCGAAACAGTCGAGTCGCGCCTGTCCTTGGGAGGAAAGGCCCACTAAATAAGCGAAAGGGCGCGAACTTTCGTACAGACCGGTCCAACAGCCGGATTTTTCCTTTCGGGTGCTTCCTGCATTTCGTGGGCAGAAACGATCACTCGGATTTTTTTAGAAGCCGCTCGCGTTCGCGATCAAGTTGCCGGCGCTCGCTCGCCGTCAAACTACCAATTCCGAACTTGGAAATCTTATCGAGAATCGGATCGATCGAGGTGTAAACGTCATCCGGTTC
>DASSFL010000338.1:0-4997 GCA_035694525.1 Candidatus Udaeobacter sp.
GCTTTCTCGCGGATCACTTCGAGCATCTGGGCAGTGCCGAGCGAATTCACATGCACAAATTTTGTGATCTCAGGCATGTAACCCCCGTAGGCTGCCTGGTGAAAAACGATGTCGATCTTGTCCAGCGCGGCGGCAATTGTATCACGATCACGCAAATCGCCATGAACGAACTCCGCCTTCTTGTTGATCCAGGCCGGCTTTCCGCGCCTGTGAGTTTGTGGTTCCAGATTATCTAGTGCCCGGACCTCCCAGCCATCATTCACTAGAAGATCCACGGCATGTGAGCCGATTAAGCCCGCGCCGCCGGTAACTAATGCGCGCTTTGCCATGCGACTGTGAGGCTAGTCATGTAGCTGTTGTAGGGCAACCGCTTCAGGTGCTCTCGGATTCCGCACGCAAAAGCGCGGGGACCTACGCCGACCAAACACGCCCCCGACCATCGCGCGCGATAAGTTCGCGCAGAAACTGTTGGGTCTGAGGCGCGACATTGTCGCGCGCATTTTTGCCAAGCAGTTCGCTACAAAGTCGACGCAGCGCCGCGTGATCGTCGACGTCCAATCCGCGAGGTAACTCATGAACACCGACACCTATTTGCGTCGCGCGCCTTATTGTCTGCTCCAAAACTCGCTCGGTGCTCCAATCGATTTGCTCGAAGACTCCCGGGTGCAACTGTTTTAATCCAATCAAGTAGTAGCCACCGTCGTCGCAGGGTCCCAGGACGATATGGTCCCCCGGCAACGAAAGGAGTTCCGTCGCTTTGGCAAAATTCTCAGCAGGAATGGTCGGGCTATCAGAATCAATCAAGCAAACGCTCTCGAAACCGCACTTGAACAAGTCCTCAGCTGCAAAATAGAGGCGTTCACCGAAATTTTCACCGCGCTGTGGCAGCAAACTGAAATCGGCCGGCAAAATATCGGCATAGTCCGATTCGGCACCGACCGGCGTGTAAACCGCAACACCTCGTGCGATTGGCCCAGCGCTCGGCCCGTTTAAACCGCTGCAACAAACAGAAATCGCAGCGCCGGTATCCTGCAGGAAACACCTGTTGAGTTGCGCCGCCTCTTCATTCGTAAGCGGCGGGACTAGACGTGTCTTTACGTTCCCTGCGCGCGGCGCCTTGGTCATCAGCGCCAATGCAGAATAGCCCGCAAAATCTTTTGCCGCTCTATCCGGATCAACAACGCGATGCCCCCTTCTCATTCGTTGCGCTGCCGATTGCTATCCTTTCTCGCAAAGAGCGTACTGGTAGCGGCCATCCTGCCAGGTCCTAAACTTTTTCCATGGCTGCGTCGCGAAAAGGTTCGCGAATCCTTTCGCAGAAAATACCGTCGCCTTATATGGCTCCCGATAACCATTTCCGGATGGAATTAATCCCACGAGAAACCACATTGCCAAAAGCGGGATTGACGCCCACAAGGCATAGCGAGGTTCGGCAACGAAACAGCGACCTCCTGGCTTCAACACACGATACATTTCAGCGATGACGCCTGCTTGTTCGGGCAGAATAGTGAGCAATCGCGAAGCCAGGACAACATCGAAGGCAGCATCGGAACACGACAACTTCAGGGCGTTGATTCGTTTAAAGCAACAATTGGTCAACTGAAGCGCCTCGGCTCGCTCGCTGGCCCAGTGTACTTGTTTCCCAGAACGATCCACCCCGGTTATTAACATCTCCCGAAAGCGCTCTCCTAGTCGGCACGAGTAGAATCCAGGGCCGCATCCAAGTTCAATCAGAGTCGTTCCCGGAGCAGGATGTTCATCTGGCCAAAGAGCCGTGATAATGCGCCTTGTATCATCACGAAAGAGGTGTTCCCGGCAGAACGCATAAGCCCAGGTGGCATGCTCGAAAAGACTGTCGTGTTTAAAGGCTTGGTATTCGTATCTGTCTGGCAGGGTTGTTGTCTTGTCGAGTAGAACCTGTTTCGGCGGCATTTTGTCGTTGTTTCCAGTAGCACAATCGGTTTTCGTTCCGTTTTTCAGCGTCAAAAAGTTTTCCACAATCAGTAATGAATTGGATGAAAAATTTAGTTTTCTAATCATCTTCTTCTAAGTGGGAATAAGTCGGGACTATGCACGGTGTGTTTGCCTCGTGTTTCACCACGCGAATGAGCTGTTGATAAAGTCAACATGAAACACCGACAGGTGTAACTTTTCGAAGAAGGACGGGACTTATTCAAAGTTATTCGAACATATTGGTCTGTTAACTCTAAATGCTTTAACAAGGCTAGATGCGCATTAAAAAGACGTTGCTATTAGGTGTCGTCCTGTTCGCCCCTGCATTTTCCTTGGCACGGAGTGCCGACGAACCGTCTCTTTGGCAAATTCAACAGATTCTTGCCCACAAACGATACGTAGACCTGACGCACGCGTTCGCGCCGGGAATCCCTCGCTGGCAGGGGTTTCCCGATGAGGTGCGCAAGACAATTTACTGGTACGAGAAGCGTCCCGACGTCATGGGAACAGGTTTCTTCTCCGAATTGTATACACACGTCGGCCAATGGGGAACGCACGTCGATTCGCCTGCTCATTTTATAAAGGGGCTTCGAACCGTAGATCAGATCGATCCGAAAGAAATGGTGCTGCCGTTGGTTGTCATAGATGTGCATGAGGAGGCTGCGAAAAATCCGGATTACACACTATCGCTCGAGCGGGTGAAAAAATGGGAGAAAGATCACGGACCAATCCCTGCCGGTGCGTTTGTTGCGATGCGGACCGATTGGTCGAAGCGCTGGCCTGATGCGACAAAGATGGAAAACAAAGATGTCAATGGCATCGCGCACTACCCCGGATGGAGTTTGCCCGCCTTGAAGTATCTTTACGAAGAGCGCAAGATTACGGCGTCAGGCCACGAAACGACAGATACAGATCCGGGAATCGCGGCCAGTAAGGACGATTACTCACTTGAAACGTACGTTCTCAGTACAAACCATTATCAGATCGAGCTGCTTACGAATCTCGACCAGGTCCCGGAAGCTGGCGCAATTGCGATAGTGAGCTTTCCAAAACCAAAAGGCGGCTCAGGTTTTCCGGCACGAGCCTTCGCGATTGTGCCCTGAATTGGCTACAACGTCGGCGTGACGCCAATGCTGCGGGCTGACGTTTGGAGCCAGTGAGTACCGAACAATCGCTCTCTGGAAAGATTGGTGCGAACGAACCAGGCTACATCCATACGCTTCACGACGGATACGTCGCCAAAAATGTGGTTTGACTGAGTTGACCGAAAGTCGCGGCAGGAACGAAGGTAGGCGCCGAGTCTATGCACATTACCGACATCATGCGGGGCGATTCTCCCACGTTTTCGTTCGAGTTCTTTCCACCGAAAACTATGGAGGCGGTCGAGACGCTCTATCAAACTATTAGGGACCTCGAATCGTATATGCCGCACTTTGTCAGCGTGACGTACGGTGCTGGCGGCTCAACCCGTGATTTAACGCACGATCTTGTGGAGCGCATTCAACACACGACAAAGCTCAAGCCGATTCCTCATCTTACGTGTGTCTGTCATAACGAAGAGGAGATCGAACGGATTCTCCTTCGATATGCCAAGTCTGCGATTGGGAACATCCTCGCGCTTGGCGGCGACAGACCGGTTGGAATTGCTTACGATAAATCGCGGGACTCGTTCCAACATGCAATCGATTTAGTCAAATTCATTCGCCGATTCAATCAGTCCGGCACGCATCCGGACGTCCGTGGTTTCGGGATCGGAGTGGCCGGCTTTCCTGAAGGGCATCCCGCGACGCCAAATCGATTGCTCGAAATGGATTACTTCAAAGCGAAAGTAGACGCCGGCGCCGACTACGTCGTCACCCAGCTATTTTTCGATAACCGCGACTTCCTCGATTTTCGCGAACGCTGTGCACTCGCGAACATTCAAATTCCTATAATCGCCGGCATCATGCCCGTTACTTCCATCGGCGGATTCAAACGCATCGCCGAGCTAGCTGGCGGCGCGCGCTTTCCTGCAAAGCTTCTGCGCGCTCTGCAGCGTTGCCAAAGCGATCCAGAGATGGTCAAGCGCGTTGGCCTTCATTTCGCGATAGAACAATGCCACGATCTTTTGGACAACGATGTTGCCGGCATTCATTTCTATACACTCAACCGTTCCGACGCGACGCGCGTAATCTTTGACAGCCTTGGTATTCCGCGTCGTCGAAATCCAGAGCCCTCGAGCGTCTAGTTAGGCGAGACGGATTTCCAGTCTGGAAAACGCAGCCGGCGAGATTTGCGCGAAGCCAGTGACGCGAGCACAATTTCCGGATGCTGAAGGTCGGCCGCGCGATTTGCTGGCAAGTTGGAGCACTCGTTATCGTAATTGTAATCGCAATCGTGCTTTCGCGCTTCCTTCCGATCGTCAGTTTTATCGAGGTATCGCAACAGCGGGTGATGAGCTGGGGTACATGGGGAGCCGTTTGCTACCCGCTGCTTTTCGCCGCTTGTAATATTCTTCTGCTGCCCGGTGGCATTCTGGCTGTCGGCGGAGGTTTCTTTTTTGGATTGTGGTGGGGATTTTTAATCGTGCTGGTGGGTAATCTCGTTGCTACAGCAGTTTCCTTTGCGCTAAGCCGATGGATCGCCAGGCGATGGTTTCAGCAAAAACTTTCACGTAACGCAACGCTGCGCGCTTTGGCACCTGCGGTGGAGCGCGAGAGCTGGAAGATTATTCTGTTGAGTCAACTGCATCCACTTTTCCCGACTAGCTTGCTGAACTATTTCTACGGTATAACCCGAATCCGGTTTGGCAGCTACATGCTTTGGGCGTCGATCGGTCGGGCACCTGGTCTTTTTTTGTACGTTTATGCCGGCACGCTGGGTCAGTTTGCAGTACGGATCATGCGCGGGAAAAGTTATCCTCGCATGATTGAGTATTGGATATGGGGAGGCGCGTTTGTGACGACGGCATTGCTTCTGATAGTGCTCGGCCGAATGGCATACGCTGCAATACAGACCTCGCACAATTCGACAGGACCCGGACAAGAAGCGAATGCCGGCGAGCA
>DASSFL010000339.1:0-2823 GCA_035694525.1 Candidatus Udaeobacter sp.
CCGCCGCGGCTCCGGCGGGGATCGTAAAACAATGGCCGGCTTCCTCGAGACTTTGCAAACTTGAGCAGGCCCTGATCAACTAGATGACTGTGTATCGGCACCTCACGATGTTTCCGAGTTTTGTTCGTTTCTGCCCTTATCCGCAGCATCTGTACCCCGTCGCGATAGAAGAAATCGCGTCCTGTGATTGGCGTGATTTCGTTCACCCTCGCGCCGGTGTACGCGCAAATCCAGGGAATCCATCGACGCGCGGCGGCCATCTCAATGCTGATCTTGTCAGAAGGCGGGCGCAGCGTGGCAGCTAAGATCGTCCGCGCCTCTTCGCCACTAAATCCCTTATCTCGCTCACGGAGCGTTTCCTTCACGCGTACTCGAACACCTGCGGCGGGGTTTCCGCCCAGCAGGTCTTGATCGACGGCGAACTGGAGAGTCGCTTTCGTCGCCGCAAGGTAGACATCTCGTATGGTAACGTTCGACATGCCTCCGCTTAATAGTGCATCCTTCCAGGAGACGATGTCGGCCCGCGATATGCTGGACGCCTCATCGCGACCAAGATGATCGATCAGGCGCTCGATAACTGGCGTCCAACGCTTGACTGTAGCCGGCGCGAGTTGGGCTTCTGCGGAGTAGGACTTGAATACCGAACGCAGCGATAGTTTTGCCTTTGGCGATGCAAGCTCAGCTGAGAGGACCGTGGTCGCAGATGTGACCTCGACGATCGGCTCTGCGATCGCTGGTACCGGGATCGGCGCCGGCAAACTTGGCTTGCCAGCAGTCATTGCTTGAATGGACGGATCGGCAAGTTGCGCCCAACTGCGCTCGATCTTCAACGCAATTTCGAGGGCCCGAATACGTGCAATGGCTAGATCGCGCGTCCTCAACGAGTGTTTGACCTCGCTCTTGCCAACCAAATCTTTCAGACGGTCGGGAACGCGTTTCCTGAACCAGAAAATACCGCTTTCAGGGTGCCGTTTCGGGGTACCTAATGAGCTCATGTGTACCATCGTTGTGTACCAACGGTGGTCCGGAAAACCCTTTGATTCCAAAAGGTCCGCTATTTTCTAGGCTGTTTTCGATGGGGTGGCGGAGAGGGAGGGATTCGCATCCCCGTTACGGCCCAAGGTTACACCTCCCGAGCTCTTCGGCAGCTTGTTCAGCACATTGGCATCTTGTGCACCCCAGCAACGCTGCTCGTGAGTGGTCGGCCATGCCTCGCCTAGCGCCTTCCAGAACCCGAGCGCACCGTCGGCAAACGGCGCTCACGCGAGCCTGCAACTGGAGAGCCCCCCAATCGGACATTGCTCGGACATAGATTGCAGCTCAACGTTCGCGTTTAAAGCTGATTGAACAAATAGCTGGTATTATGTGGCTATTTGGCGCGCCCGAAGAGATTCGAACTCCTGACCCCCAGATTCGTAGTCTGGTGCGCCGAGCTGCATAGCCATCGTTGCTCAGCCTCGCCCACAACGCTCTGTCTTGCACCGCGCCCGGTTGAGCTATGCGGGATTTTGGGTGACGAGGCGATCAGGCGGCGTGGTTTGCCGGCATGCGGATGACCTCGATGCCGTCGTTGAATCTGACACCTGCAATCACCTTCGGCAACTGATTTGTGCCTTTGAGCCGCCGCCAGGTTTTTGATGCGGCGATAACCAGCTTGAACACCATCAGCCTGGCGGTCGTTGACGACAGCGATCCTTTCGTGCGCACGGTTCTGTGCCGCACGGTCGCGAACACGCTTTCGATGGGGTTGGTCGTGCGCAAGTGATCCCAATGCTCGGCAGGGAAGTCGTAGAAGGCCAGCAGCGCGTCGCGGTCCTTGGCGAGGCATTCGACCGCCCGGCCGTACTTGGCGCGGTATTTCTCGGCGAAGACGTCGATCGCCGCTTCGGCGGCCGCCCGGTTCGGCGCCCAATAGACCTCGCGCAGGTCCTTCTTCATGTTGGCCTGCACCGAGAGCGGGACCTTGTCCAGGACGTTGACGGTCTTGTGCACCCAGCAGCGCTGGTGCCGCGTGCCGGGAAAGACCTCGTCAAGCGCCTTCCAGAAGCCGAGCGCGCCGTCACCAACGGCAATTTCCGGGGCGACTTGCAACCCGCGCTGTTTCACGTCGATCAAGAGTTCACGCCAGCTCTGCGCGCTCTCCCGGACGCCGACCTGAAAGCCAATCAGTTCCTTCTTGCCTTCCGGCGTCGCGCCGATCAGCACCAGCATGCATTCGCCGTGGTCTTCCATGCGCGCCTGCAGGAAGACGCCATCGGCCCACACATACACGTAGCGTCGCGCCGACAGATCGCGCTTCTGCCAACGCTCGTACTCGCCCTGCCACTCGGCCGTCAGCCGGGAGATGACCGCCGGCGACAAGTTCGGCGCGTCCTTGCCCAGCAGGGCCGTCAGCGCCTCCTGGAAATCGCCGGTCGAGATGCCGCGCAGATACAGCACCGGCAACAGCGCATCCAGGCTCCGGGTGCGCCGCGCCCACAGCGGCAGGATCGCCGAGCTGAACCGGATCCGCTCGCTATCGCCGGCCGCCCCGCGGTCCCGAATCTTCGCCCGCGCGACCTCGACCGGTCCGATGCCGGTCGCAATCGTTCGCGCCGGGCCGTAACCATGTCGCACGACACGGGCGCGCCCGTCGGCCAGCTTCAAATCCTTCACCGTGGCAAGAAACGTCTCGACTTCGATCTCCACGGCCTGCGCCAGAAGCTGCCGAGCACCAGCTCGCAGAATATTGGTCAGTGGATCGTCGATATCGTCGGGCTGACGAAGGGCAACAATATTGCTAGTCTCGTTCATGGCGTATCGCTCTCCTCGAGAGGTTCTGGC
>DASSFL010000340.1:0-1124 GCA_035694525.1 Candidatus Udaeobacter sp.
ATCGTGCAGTAGGTAAAGTGTTTTATTTGAAAGTTCCATAACGTTTGTCTGGTTTGCAACTAAGCAAAAAGCGTTTAACAATTCGATAGCGAGTGGGGTGTGTCTTTTCCAGTTCATCGAGACGGATTAGCATCTCTCTTAAGTTACATTTACGTATGTGGTTAATAAGATCAAGTGAAGTCGGCTTGTCCACCGGTGAGGGTGGTGTAGAGTTCTCTGACATTTGATACTCCTGAGTTGTAGTGGTCTTCGTTGACTTCCATTCCGATAACGCGACAGCCGAAGTCAATAGCTGCACACAGACTGCTTGCCTCACCCATAAAAGGATCGACTATGACGTCACCTTGTAAGGCGAAGGCGTCTAGTATCCATTGCCACAATCCTTTGGGTTTGGCGAATGGGTTGGAGGTGGTGTCAGCACGGGGACCAGCCCACCAGTTAGTGGTTTGCGGCTTGACTAGAGTAGCATTTTCCTTGCTGAGGACTATAGCAAACTCAGTGGCCTTGGTCCAGTTCTTGCTAGCCATTTGGTTAAGGCATGGGCTAGTTTTGATCCAGACCAAGGGCCACCTTTGTACCCGGAATCCAATGTCTTCTGCAAGGGTTCGAATAAACTCCCAATGCACGTTGTCATACCAGACCACGCAGAATCCTTTGGGTTTAAGTATAAAGTACATACTTCTTAACCATTGTGGATAAGAGGCACGATTCATTTCGTGGTCGTGTTCGGCCTTGACTCTGTCTACGTTCATGCCTTGACCTTGATCTAGATAGTCCATGTTGATAGCGTATGGCCAGTCGGTGACAACGTGGTCTGCAAAAGCGGGACCAAGTTCATCACAGATGTCTTCCATGAACCCGTGGAACAACATCCGTGACAGGGGAACCTGCACGTTCTCACCCTTCTCAAGACTCTCGACAATGGAAATCTCTGGCTGTGCATTTGAATTATTCAAAGCGACCGGAATAGCTTTGGCAGTTAGCTCAGCTACCTTACGCTTTGCTTCGTCTTCGCGTTCTTCGATGAGCAACCGGAGCGCCTCGGTAAGACCAGAGCACTTCCAGAAACGACCTTCATGTTCGGGGTCAGCTCTAAGTCGTTCAGCCACTTTAAGAGCGTAACT
>DASSFL010000341.1:0-1158 GCA_035694525.1 Candidatus Udaeobacter sp.
CTAGTGTGCCGTCCCGGAAATACGTTCACATAGTCGTTGGATTTTAGCGAAGATCGAATCTGCCGTAGCGGTCCAGACGAACGGCCGCGCATAGTGGTTCGAATTCTGAACGTACTGATCGATTTTCTCGATCAGTTCCTTGACGCTGCGAAACGTCCCACGACGGATAGCTTGCTGCGTGATGCGGTTGAACCAGATCTCCACTTGGTTCAACCACGAGGCATAGGTCGGAGTGAAGTGCACGTGGAATCGCGGCCGTGCTGCGAACCAGCGTTTTACTCGCGGATGTTTGTGTGTAGCGTAGTTATCCACGATGACGTGCACATCCAGTGTCTCCGGCACGTTCTTCTCGATCTCTCTTAGGAAACCCAGATATTCCTGATGGCGGTGATGCTGCCGGCACTGCGTGAGCACTTTGCCTTTTGCCGTGTCCAAGGCTGCAAACAGTGTCATGGTTCCGTGGCGTCGATAATCGTGGGTCACTCCCTCGACGTAACCCAACCCCAGCGGCAGCATCGGCTGCGTGCGTTCCAGTGCCTGAATTCCGCTCTTTTCGTCCACGCACAAAACCACAGCGTTTTCCGGGGGATTCAAGTACAACCCTACAATATCCCGTACTTTCTCTACAAAAAATGGATCGTTCGAGAGCTTGAACTGTCGTTGTCGGTGCGGCTGCAATCCAAAGGCCTGCCAAATGCGATGCACCGTCGATTTTGACAATCGCGTCTGTTGTGCAATTTGCCGGATCGTCCAGTGCGTGCCGTCTTTCGGTTTCGTCTCTAGCGTCTTGCGAACCAACTGCGCCACACGCTCGTCACCGATCGGGCGTGGGCGGCCGGGGCGCAACTCGTCGTGTAGACCCGAAACATCCTGTTCCACAAACCGCCGCCGCCACTTGCCTACGGTGGCATTCGTCAACCCCAACTGGCTCGCAATTTGCATGTTCGTCTTGCCGGAAGCACTCAACAAAACAATTCTGGCCCGGCTTACCAGCCCTGCCGGAAGGGATCGCGAACTAACCAGGCTTTCGAGCTGTTCGCGCTGCTCCGGACGCAAAACTAACTCCGCTTTCGGTCGTCCCATAGCCATAGGCACCCCCATTGTGCACTGGAGATGCCCATCTACGCAGCAATACTATTGCCACTTATTTATGGGACA
>DASSFL010000342.1:0-7631 GCA_035694525.1 Candidatus Udaeobacter sp.
GTCGCCTAACGAGTCGCAACCAATGCTCCTCTTGATCGATAACTACGATTCTTTTACTTACAACCTTGCCCAATATTTTGGCGAGCTCGGCTGCGAGCTTTTTGTTAAGCGAAATGACGAAATCTCACTGGATGAAATCGGTGCGTTAGCGCCGGAGCATATTTGTATCTCGCCAGGGCCTTGCACGCCACGCCAAGCAGGAATTAGCAAAGACATGGTCCTTCGCTTTGGCGGGAAAGTTCCTATCCTCGGCGTTTGTCTTGGACTTCAATGCATCGCCGAAGCGCATGGAGGAAAGATCGTACGTGCTGCCAGTCTTGTGCATGGGAAGTCATCCACGATCAGGCACAACGGAAGCGGACTCTTCACTGGTTTACCCGCGCCGTTCGATGCCGGTCGATACCACTCGCTGGTCGTCGAGCGGAGTTCCTTTCCCGCGTGTCTTGAGATCATCGCGGAAAGCGACGACGGCGAAATCATGGCATTGCGTCATCGCGAGTTCCCCGTGTATGGCGTGCAATTTCATCCGGAATCCGTTCTCACACGTGACGGCAAAAAAATTCTCGCCCGTTTCCTCGAGCTCGAACCAGAAACCACGGTGACACGTCGCGACTCACTTTATGTATGAAAGCTCAGATAAAATCTCCGCATTTCTGCCCGCCTCTCCTCTTGCCGAAAGGGGAGAGGATGGAGGTGAGGGGTTCTGAAAACCCCATGAAAGTTAAATCCGCAAACCCTCACCCTACTCTCTCCCTTGCGAAGGGAGAGGCGAAGCAAGCGCCGACGCAAAGTAAAGAGGCGCTAAACCCACTAGAGTAGATGAAAGCGCAGATTATCCCGAGCATCGACGAGTTTTGTGAACTCGCGCGACGCGGCAACGTCATCCCGATTTTCGCAGAGTTTATCGCCGATAACGAAACGCCCGTTTCGGCGTTCAAGAAGTTAGACTCGCCCGAGGCGAGCTACAGCTTCCTGTTCGAATCGACCGAGAAGAACGACGTTTCAGGACGCTTCTCGTTCCTCGGGATCGATCCGAGGGTAGTGATAAAAACCTACGGGCACGAACTACAAATCGTCGAATCAGGAAACGAGCGGCGAGTCGAAATAACAGGCGACCCATTGGATGAGATCCGGCAGTTGATGGCGCGCTATCAATTTGTCTCGCGCCCAGAACTGCCGCGATTCAGCGGCGGCGCTGTTGGATTCCTCGGCTACGAAGCCATCCATTTCTTCGAACCTAAAGTTCCGATAGCGGAGCGCGATGAACTGCAATTGCCCGAGATACTCTTCATGATTACGAGCATCCTTCTCATCTTCGACCATCGGCTGCGAACTTTGAAGATCGTCGCAAATGCATTCCTTGAAGACGGTTCGCTCGAAAAAGTCTATGCGCGAGCGACAGACTCGATCCGCTCGATCATGCGCCGGCTTGCGAAACCGGTCGATCTTCCGCTTGTTCCACCTACAGATCCCGAAACGCAGCCAGCTGACAGCAATTTTCGTCCGGACGAATTCAAGTGCGCGGTGGAACGAGCCAAGGAATACATTCGCGCAGGCGATATCTTCCAGGTTGTCTTGTCACAGCGGTTCGAATCCGATTTCAGCGGCGACCCACTCGACTTCTATCGATGTCTTCGTTTCATCAATCCCTCGCCGTACATGTTTTGTCTCAAATTCGACGCGGATTTTGCGCTTGTTGGAAGCTCGCCGGAGATGCATGTCCGACTGACTGGCGATATGGTGGAGATTCGCCCGCTCGCCGGCACGCGCCCGCGCGGTGCCACCTCCGCACAAGACGAGAGGAACGCTGCCGAACTGCTCGCCGATCCAAAGGAACGCGCCGAGCACGTCATGCTGGTCGATCTGGCGCGCAACGATGTCGGTCGGGTTTCAGACTACGGCACGGTGTGCGTGACGGAGTTGATGGATATCGAGCGCTACAGCCACGTCATGCACATCGTCTCAAATGTCACTGGTCGCCTGCGCACGGGCTCCACCGGCTTTGACCTGGTCAAAGCAACCTTTCCCGCAGGAACTGTCTCCGGGGCGCCGAAAATCCGCGCCATGCAAATCATCAGCGAACTGGAAGGGACCAGACGCGGCTGTTACGCAGGCGCGATCGGTTATTTTGGATTCGATGGCAATGTGGATTCTTGCATCGGGTTGCGCTGCGCGGTCCTGAAAAATGGAAAAGCATACTTTCAAGCCGGCGCGGGCATCGTCGCCGACTCAAATCCACAATCGGAATACGAGGAATCCGTTAATAAAGCGCGTGCAATGGCAAAAGCGCTCGCGATGGCGAAACAGATCAGGCCACCGACGGTCAAACGCGGATGCAGTGCAAGCGAGATCGGCGATTTCGAGCTGCGTGAACTAACTCTGCGCCTGATGCGCGGCGAGAATCTCAGCCGTGCTGAGGCCGGAAATTTTCTAGAGTGCCTGCTTAATCCTGTTGCTACCGACGCGCAGATAGCGGCCGCGCTTACCAGTCTGGCCGTAAAGGGTGAGACCTGCGATGAACTCGCAGGAATCGCCGAAGCAATGCGGGATCGTGCGCTGCCATTACGATCGCGTCATGCGCGTTTTATCGATACAGCGGGTACTGGATCAAGCGCTGCAAAGACTTTTAATATTTCAACAGCAGCAGCTTTTGTGATCGCAGGTGCCGGCCTGCCTGTAGCGAAACATGGGTCGCGCGCGGCGACGTCGCGCTGCGGCAGCGCCGATGTGCTCCAGGCGCTAGGCGCCAACACAGCCGCTCCGGTCGAGACCGTGGAACGCTGCCTCAACGAGCACGAAATCTGTTTCATGTTTGCGCCGCTTTTTCATGCTGCCACAGCGCGCGTCGCGCATGTGCGCCGAGACCTTGGGGTGCATACTACATTCAATTTGCTCGGTCCCCTGACAAATCCCGCCCGGGCACCCTTTCAGATCGTGGGCGTCTGGCAGCCCTCATTACTTGAACGCGTCGCGTCAGCCCTTGCTCGCCTCGGCATCGAGAAAGCATGGGTTGTGCATGGCGCCGATGGCTTGGACGAAATAACAATTGCGGACAAAACGTACGTCGCCGCGTGTTCGTCTGCCGGCGATGTGGAAACATTTACAGTGTCGCCTGAAGACTTTGGCTTGGAACGTCAACACATCGACGGATTTCGTGGAAAGGAGCCGCAAGAAAACGCACAACTGATCCGCGCGATGCTGCAGGGCGTGAAGACGAAAACGACAAATGCCGCGCGCGATCTCGTCATCATTAACGCCGCTGCTGCGCTCCATCTCGCGGGCGTCGCCCCTGATCTCCGTTATGCGGCCAGCCTGGCTCGTGAAAGCATCGACAGCGGACGTGCGGCATCGAAGTTGGAAGCGCTGGTCCAAGAGACAAATCGAAACCCATGACCAAACACATTTTCTCCCAAATCCTGGATCGAAAACGAAAGGCCGTAGCGCAGCTTCGGGCGGATCCTGCTTCACGAGACTTTGGCGAACGTGCATTGGAGATTCGAAAGAACGCTCAGCCGCACCGGTTTCTACGAGCGCTGGAATCGGACCCACAGCGACTAATCATTATCGCGGAGTTCAAACGCAGATCGCCTTCAATTGGAATTATTCGTGACGACTTGACCGTCAGTGAGATTGTCCTCTGCTACGAACGCGGTGGCGCTGCCGCAATCTCTGTTCTGACCGACGAAGAATACTTCGCCGGTTCGATTGGCGATCTTTGCGTAGCTCGATCCGTCACGAAGCTGCCGCTGTTGCGCAAAGATTTCATCATCGATCGAATTCAAATTTTGGAGGCGGCCACTGCTGGAGCCGACGCCGTGTTGTTGATTGTGGCGGCACTGGACGACGTCTCGTTAGGCCAATTGCTTTCGCTTGCCGAGGACGAACTGGGGCTCGATGCGCTCGTCGAAGTCCATAGCTCGGAAGAATTATCCCGAGCGCTGGATGCAGGCGCGAAAATCATCGGTGTAAATAATCGCGATCTCAAAACGTTTCGGGTTTCGTTGAACACAAGTGAGCGTTTGATCGCTGAGGCTCCGCGCGACAAAATCATGATCAGCGAAAGCGGATTGCACCGTGCAGACTCTTTGCTTCACCTTCATAAGCTCGGATTCCGGGGTTTTCTAATAGGCGAAGCGCTAATGCGCGCCCCGGATCCGGAAGCGGCCCTTCGCGACTTGGTTGCTGGTGGTGAATATCGGCAACCTGCAGGGCTTCCAACTGGAGCGTACCAACCATGACTTCAGTGCAAATCAAGATTTGTGGCGTCACGAACGTCAAAGACGCCGGAGCATCCGCTGAAATGGGTGCCAGCATGATTGGGTTCAACTTTTACCCGCAAAGTCCACGCTATATTGGGCCCGAGGTCGCCCGGCGAATTGTCGAAGCGATGCCGCCCGAAGTTTGCGCGGTCGGAGTTTTCGTGGACGCCAGCGCCGAAGACATTCGGAATACCGCAGACGCAGCCAGTGTTCGATGCGTGCAATTACACGGACGCGCCTCACCAGATACAGTCAGCGAACTGGCTCGTAAATTTCGTGTAATCCGGGCGTTCTCGACGAATCCTCAGTTCCGACCCGAAGAGGTGTCTTTGTTTGGTGCTTGCGACGTCCTGGTCGACGCGCACCATCCGAACCTGCGTGGCGGAACTGGTTTGACGTGTGACTGGCTCGCCGCGCGCACTGCTCGTTCCTTCGCGCGATTCCTCATTCTCTCAGGCGGCTTAACCGTAGAAAACGTCGGCCAAGCCATCGCAGCTGTAGCGCCTCACGCCGTTGACGTTTGCAGCGGAGTTGAGAGCGCGCCAGGAGTAAAAGATCACCAGGCCCTACGGGATTTCATTACCGCTGTGCGAGCTGCCACTTCGTCAGTGGCGGAGCAGACCAAGGAAGACCGCCGTGCCCGCGCGACGCACTTGTAACTACCGATGCAGAAATCGCCGATCACACGAAGCGAGCCAGATGAGCACGGCCATTGGGGGGAGTTTGGTGGCCGCTACGTTCCGGAAACATTGGTAGCGCCGCTGGATGAACTGACTAACGAGTTCATGCGCGCGAGGGAGGATCCAAATTTCTGGAGCGAACTTAATCAATTGCTGAGCGACTACTGTGGCCGGCCAACACCGTTGTTTCACGCGCAACGGCTAACAGCTCACGCCAGAGGGGCGCAAATCTATCTAAAGCGTGAAGACCTTTTGCACACCGGCGCCCACAAGATCAATAATGCCGTGGGACAGGTGTTGCTTGCGCGTCGAATGGGCAAGCGTCGCGTCATCGCTGAGACAGGGGCTGGCCAGCACGGCGTCGCGACCGCGACGGTTTGCGCTTTGTTCGGATTGCGTTGTGTTATCTACATGGGCGCCGAAGACGTCCGGCGACAAGCGCTCAACGTCTTCCGAATGCGATTGCTCGGCGCTGAAGTGCTCACTGTGAATGCCGGCACGCGCACCTTAAAGGACGCAATCAACGAGGCGTTGCGCGACTGGGTGACGAATGTTCATGATACGTACTATCTGCTCGGCAGCGCACTCGGTCCGCACCCGTATCCGCTCATGGTGCGCGAGTTCCAAAGCGTAATTGGACGCGAAGCGCGCGAACAGATTGTATCCGCGACAGGGAAATTGCCGCGCGCGCTGATCGCGTGCGTGGGCGGTGGCTCAAACGCGATCGGTTTGTTTCATCCTTTCATTGCAGACGGAGAGGTCCGGTTAATCGGCGTAGAAGCCGGAGGACGCGGAGATTCGTTAGGCGAACACGCTGCGAGATTTCACAGTGGAACCGCAAGTGGCGGCGGCCAAATCGGTGCCCTGCAGGGCACGATGTCTTACGTGCTCCAGGATACGAATGGCCAGATTGCTACCACGCATTCGATCTCAGCCGGTCTCGATTACTCAGCAATCGGCCCTGAACATGCGTTCCTTCATGACACCGGGCGAGCAGAGTATGTCCGGGCAAGCGATGCGGAGGCGCTCGAAGGGTTTCAACTTTGTGCCAGGTTGGAAGGAATCATTCCCGCACTGGAAACCTCGCACGCGATCCTGCCCGCGGTTCATGTCGCGCGTGAGTTGTCACAAGATGACTCCATCATCATCAATCTGTCTGGCCGCGGTGACAAAGACGTTCAACTCATTGCAGATTTGCAGCCGCAATGAATCGGATCCGCGACGCGTTTGCTGAGGTCAAGCATTCCGGGCGCGGCGGATTCATCCCGTTTATCACGGCAGGCGATCCCGATCTGGAAACGACTGAACTTCTCCTGGTTGAACTGGCGGCGGCCGGAGCGGACGTCATTGAGCTCGGTGTGCCGTTCAGCGATCCGGTTGCCGACGGTGAACTGATTCAACGCGCATCTGAGCGCGCGCTGGGAAAAGATGTGACACTTTCCGAGGCGCTGAGATGTGTTTCCAACGCAAAAGCGCACGTCGACGTACCGATCGTGCTTTTCAGTTATCTCAATCCGCTCTTGAAATTCGGCAAAGATCGCCTGGCAGAGGACGCTAAGCGGGCTGGCGTCGATGCAGTCCTCATCACCGATTTGATATCTGAAGAAGCCGGCCCTTGGATCAGAGCACTTCGTGGCCACGGGATAGATCTAATCTTTCTCGTCGCACCGACTACTTCCGATGAACGGCTAACGCGGATCGCTCAGCAGGCGCACGGATTCATTTACGCTGTTTCGCGTGCAGGTGTTACTGGCGTGCGGAATGAAGTGCCACGCGACGCCGAACCTTTAGTAAAACGCGCACGGGCTGTGAGTGATTTACCTGTTGCCGTTGGATTCGGGATTTCAACAGCCGACCAGGTCCGTCAGGTCTGGCGTTTCGCAGACGCCGCTGTCATCGGAAGCGCCATCGTGAGCGAAATCGAAAAACTGTCGGGGTCGCCGGACTTGGTAGTGCGCGTAGGCGAATTCGCGCGATCGCTGGTTACACTGGCGCCGCACGAGCCGGTTGGCTAGCCTGCGCAACGCAAGAATATTAACGAGCCGCTCCTGCCGGGAACAGCACCCTTTCGGGTGCCGCATTAAGCACGCCGAGAAGTCTTTTGATTAAGCGCGTTTTGACCCTGCCAGCTTCACGCGGTGAAACGAGGTAGCGAACTATGGCTTCCAGCCACGTATTTTCGCTTACTCGGAAGATAACACGTGGCCGTTCGCGCACCTCCAATTCGTCGACAGGCGTGCGAGCGAGCAAATCACGAAATGTTTCGACATGTTTCATCATTTCCTCGCCCAACTCCTCCTCTACGACCTTCTGCATCGTACTGGCGATGAACTCGAGATCAGCATTGAAAGCGACATAGAACTTAATCTCGTTCCAAACGTACGGGAAAAGTGGCCACGAATAATTATAAATAATCTCGTCGAGCACTTTCTCATTCGGAAACTTGATCAACCGACCGCTCGGATGATCGCCCGACACATATTTGCCTCCGAATTCCCACAGGGTGGTGTCGAGATACCCAACGTCGATTACGTCGCCTGTGGCTTCGCCAATTTGTATGCGATCACCTACCCTGAAAGGCTGGCGAACAAGAATGTAGATCCAGGCGATGAAGCTTTTCATCGGCGTTTGAACAGCCAGGCCGATGATAATTGAGCCTATGCCGAGAGCGGCAAGCACGCCATACCAATTG
>DASSFL010000343.1:0-8670 GCA_035694525.1 Candidatus Udaeobacter sp.
GATCGATCTGAAAACAGGTGACATGTCCGCTGCGACGGCGCTCTTTAACGAATCACAGTCGCGAATCGTGATTTCGGTCGCGCCCGAAAATGCGCAAAAGGCGATGTCGATTCTACAGGAACGACAAATTCCATTTCAACAGTTTGGCAGAGTTGGCGGCAACCAACTTCGCATTCGACTCGGCAGCGAAGAATTTTCCTGGCCAGTTACCGATCTTTACGATGATTGGTGGAACGCCATTCGCCGCGCGGTGGAAAGTGATTCCGGCGCCGAACGCATCCCAAGCTTGTAAATGGAGCACGATCGAAATGTCCTTTTCCAGGGCGCGGTCCCGGAAAATTACGACCGCTACCTCGGGCCTGTGATATTCGAGCCGTGGGCCGAAGATTTGGTCTCGCGACTCGCAACCAAGAAATATGAGCGCGTCCTTGAAATCGCCTGTGGCACGGGAATCGTGACGCGGCGATTGCGCGACGCGTTGCCTGCGACCATCGAAATTGTCGCGACCGATTTGAACTCTGACATGTTCGAATTTGCGAAACCGAAATTTAGAGACGACGAAAACGTTATTTGGCAACAGGCAGACGCATCGGCCCTTCCGTTCCCCGATTGTTCGTTCGACGCTGCTGTTTGCCAGTTCGGTGTGATGTTCGTCCCAGACAAAGCTGCCGCCATGGGTGAGTCTTATCGCGTCCTTCGCGGAGGCGGCGTTTTTCTGTTTAACGTGTGGGATTCGTTGGAGATGAATCCTTTTGGCCAGATTGCACACACAACGATCGCTTCGTTCTTTGATCGCGATCCGCCCAGGTTTTATGAGATTCCGTTTGGTTTTCACGATTCGGCGATCATCCGAAAACTGCTGCAAGACGCTGGCTTTGAAAAAATTGAATCTTTCTCTGAAACGAAGCCCTGCCGAAGCAGCTCAGCGAGAGAATTCGCCACTGGATTGGTGCGCGGCAATCCGGTCGGCGCTGAAGCAACAGAGCGTGGTGTGGATCCGGAGAACGTGATTGTCGCGGTCGCAAAACGGATTGGGGAACGTTTCGGTGATGCGCCGTTTGAGAGCACAATGCGCGCGATTATTTGGCAGGCGATGAAGTCTCAATCCCGTGATTGAATGTGAAACAATTTGGTGGATTATTTCGTGTGATCTCCCCTTGGGACAAAATTGATCCAGACCAGGCGCCCGACACCGCCGTGCTGCCGCAGCATGAATGCGGTTTGTTCGGCGTGTTTGGCCACCCGAACGCGGCGGTGCTGAGTTATTATGGCCTGTTTGCTTTGCAGCATCGCGGCCAGGAGAGCGCGGGAATCGTCACGAGCAACGGGCCCGGCACGACTTTTCTCCAGCACAAGGACATGGGTCTTGTGTCGCAAGTATTTGGACAGGATGAACTGGCCAGACTGAAAGGGACACGTGCCATCGGGCACACGCGTTATTCGACCACCGGGACCAGCACGATCAAAAACGCGCAACCCTTCGTAGTCGATTGTGTGCGCGGCCAAATGGCAATTGCGCACAATGGTAATTTGATTAATGCCGATCTTCTGCGCGACGAGCTTGAACGAAAAGGCTCCATTTTCCAAACCACCGCCGACAGCGAAATCATTTTACATCTCCTGGCGCAACCCTCGAAGAACGGCGGAAATGTTCTCGCGGCGTTGCGTCGGATTCAAGGAGCGTTCTCGATCATCATCATGAGTGAACGGGAACTAATCGCGGTTCGCGATCCGTTTGGCTGGCGCCCGCTCTCCCTCGGCAAACTCGATGACGCTTATATCGTGGCATCTGAGACATGTGCCTTTGACCTGATTCACGCGGAGTTCGTCCGCGAAATTGAGCCCGGCGAAGTGTTGATCATTGATGAAAACGGATTGCGTTCCGAAAGACCGTTCCCGGATGCCCGGCCAGCATTTTGCATGTTCGAATACGTCTATTTCGCGCGGCCGGACAGTATGATCGGCGGCGTGAATGTCGGCAAGGTGCGCATGGAAATGGGACGCGAACTGGCAAGAAAATTTCCCGTCGATGCAGACATCGTCGTAGCGGTGCCCGACTCGGGAAACTACGCCGCTCTTGGTTTCGCGCAGGAACTAAACATTCCGTATGCCCACGCCTTTGTCCGCAATCACTACATTGGCCGAACGTTTTTGCAGCCGAGCCAGCTTATCCGCGACTTCGATGTGCGAGTAAAGTTGAACCTGATCAAGGAAATGGTGGCTGGAAAACGGGTTATCGTCGTGGACGATTCGATCGTGCGCGGGACGACCGCGCGAGCGCGCGTAGTGAACTTGCGCGAAGCTGGCGCCAAAGAGGTGCACATGCGCGTAAGCTGTCCGCCACACCGGTTTGCTTGTCACTACGGAATCGACTTTCCCGATCCAGAAAAGTTGATTGCGAACCAGATGTCGATGGAAGACATCTGCAAATACCTCGGTGTCGACAGCCTCGGTTACCTCGATGTGGAAGGCATGGTACGGGCGACGGGAAAACCGATGAATAGCTTTTGCCTCGCCTGTTTCAACGGAGATTATCCCCTGCCCGTCGATCCTGCGCTGGACAAGTTCATAATGGAAAAACGCGAGCAGCGCGCCAAAGCGCTGGCCGATCAGCAAGCACATCCGACCTTGTTCGCGGATCTGAAATAGTAGCTTGTCATTTCGAGCGGAGCGAAGCGGAGTCGAGAAATCTCTTGCCGTTAAGATTAAAAACAGAGATGTCTCGACTTCGCTCGACATGACAAAAAAGAAAAAGGCATACGCTCGTGCAGGCGTTGATGTCGATCTCGGCAATAAACTGAAGCGCGGCATCCAATCACTCGTTAGGCAAACGCATGGGCCTCAAGTGTTGGTTAAGATTGGCGGTTTTGGCGGCTTGTTCCGAGCGAGCTTCCCTGGAATGCGCGAGCCAGTCCTTGTCGCAAGCATCGATGGCGTCGGGACGAAGTTGAAAATCGTATTTGCTCTGAACAAGCATGATACGGTCGGCGCCGATCTCGTTAACCATTGTGTAAACGACATCGCGGTTTTGGGTGCACGTCCGCTTTTCTTCCTGGATTACATTGGCTGCGGAAAACTCGAATCCCGCGTGTTCCACCAATTGCTCCGGGGTTTTTCGCGCGCCTGTCGATCTGCAGGTTGCGCCCTTCTCGGCGGCGAGACGGCGCAGATGCCAGGAATTTATCGCAAGGGCGAATACGATCTCGCTGGCTGCATCATTGGTGTTGTCGACCGCGGCAATATCATCGACGGAAGGAAGATTCGTCCTGGCGACGTAATTCTCGGACTGGAATCGAATGGTTTGCATACCAACGGCTACTCGCTGGCACGAGAAATTCTGTTCCGCAAAATGCGGCTCAAAGTCACTTCGCGCCTGCCCGGTTCGGCGAAAACGGTCGGCCAGGAATTACTGCGTGTGCACAAAAATTATCAGCCGCTTCTGGCAAGAATTCCAAGCGGCATGATCAAAGGTCTTGCCCACATCACAGGCGGCGGGGTCATTGACAACCTGCCGCGAATTTTGCCAGCAAATTGTGACGCGGTAATCGAAACGAAAAGCTGGCGTACGCCTCGGATTTTTCAGGTCCTGGAAGAAAACGGAAAGATCGATCCTCAGGAAATGTATCAGGTTTTTAATATGGGGATTGGAATGGTGGTGGTGGTTTCCGAACGTGATGCTGAACGCGCAAGGCTAATGTTAAAAGCAAAACGAATCGGCCAAATCGCACGCGGAAATGGCGCAGTCCGTCTGAAGTTCTGACCGTTTGCTGTTGCAGCCAACACTCCAGGGACGCGCCTATTCGGGTACGCGCGGCGAAACCTCGTCCACGGTGTTCGCTGGCATCTCAACTCGCGGCGTTGAGTCGCTTCCAACGACCTTGCCTCGACGCGTCACCCGCTGCAGACCAGCGCGGTGCGCTGCAAGATCGACAAGTTCTGCTACCCGCGACTTGAGCAAACGCGCACGCGTCCAGAGAAACACCAGAAAGAGCAGGTACGGAACAAGAACCCAAAGATCTACGTGCGAGATATTGAGCTGGCGATAGATCAACAAACTTAAGGCGATCAGATTGAAAATGATGGTCGTTGTGACAAACCGGTTGCGAAGCCGAACACGGGTCAAACACTTACCGCCGCCGTGATACTCAGTGACGGTCTGAAGCGCGATGCTCCACCAAAAATTCCCATAGATTTGAATGTCCCACTCATTCCACCCACTATCAGTGGAATAGCGCCAACCTTCTTCATCCAGCAACTCGAAGATGGCACCGAGCAAATAGTGGCGGTCCCTTCCCTGTTCGCTCCAAAAAACCCGGCGACTTAGACTGCCGGCAAGACGGCCGTGCTCCGGCAGATGTTCGTGCGCCCGAATCACGCTTGCAGGTGTGCGCTTAAAATGCAGCCAGGTGAAATAACGCGAGAATCCGCGCACCAGCGGTTGGAGAAAAGCTAGAAACATGACAAGCAGCCGCGCCCCAGCTGTATCGAATTTTTGTTCAATGGACGCTCGCACCATATAGGAAAGGGCAACGCACAGCGTGCCGCCAAGCATGAGGTATGGAACAATGCGCAACGCCGGCAAAAAAATCCCAAGACCGAACAGGAAAATCGTCAGGGCAAACCACTCAATACTGCTCAGGTAGGCGGCTACGTCTGACTGAGGTGCGGGATAAATCGATTGAAAAAAACCTTCGCCGAACATTCCGTGATAGATCACTGGCCGGTTAACGAACCAGCTGAACCGCGGCGTTCCGTATATCTGCCCGCGCCATTTTGCCGTGCCTGTTGGTCCGAAAAAGATCAAATGTTTAAAACGCAGCAGTGACTCTGCTTCGCCATAGCCGTTTTGTTGCTTAAAAAAAGCGCGAAGAGTAAAACGTCGGTAGTGCCAGACGATCGCGGTTGGACTGAAAGCAATAACCCAGCCGGCCTGTTGAATTCGCCAGCAAAAATCGACGTCATCCCCTGCTTTGCGGTATTCGGTATCAAAGCCGCCCACGCCTTCAAACGCCCAGCGATAGAACGCCATGTTACAACCGGGAATGTGCTCGGCGACGACATCTGTAAGTAACACGTGGCTCGGTCCGCCCGGTGCCCCCGCAACGCAGGCCTGAATCCAATTTTTGGCTGGCGGCGTGACATTCGGTCCGCCTACTCCGGCGTAATCACCGCTCACAAGAGTGCCAATGAGATAATAGAGCCAATCCGGATCAACCATGCAGTCAGAATCGGTGTAGGCGAATACTTCACCCTTGGCAGCGGCGGCGCCCGTATTGCGGGCGTGACTCAAACCTTGATTGCTTTGAGGAATGTAGCGCACCCATGGGAATTGCGCTGCGATGTAAGATGTATCGTCGGTCGATCCGTCATCGACCAGAATGACTTCATACTCGGGGTAATTAAGTTTACCTAACGAATCAAGGCACGGCGCAAGAGTCGGGCCACCGTTGTACGAACAAACAATTACCGAAACGAACGGCGCCTTCGGCAAGGGACGATGAGGCAGGGTGGAATTGTTTCGACCCAGTTTCTCTTCCAGCATGTAGAACGCCTTCTTCGGTCGGCGTTCCCGCGAAACGATCCCAAACGCCCAGTCGGTAACTTCCTGCCCGCCCGTGAACCATTCGTCCGTCCAGGTAAAAAAAATGGTTCCAGCAAGACCACATTTTACGACGCTGTCGACATGCCACCCGAGCATCTCGGCCTGCTCTTCCTGTGAATGCCGGATCGTGTCCATGCCGAATTCTCCCAGAATAAGCGGATGCTCTCCCGTGAGATTTTGCAGTCGCAACAAGTAAGCTTCGAAGTCACGCTGATTGTGAAGGTAAACGTTGAAACAGCAAAAATCGGCATTCTGCGGCAGCAGATATTCCGTCGGCGGGTACGTGGCATAAGAAAAAAGGGCATCCGGATCGAGAGCACGGCCGATCCGAATCAGTTCCTCCACAAATTCAATCACCCGACGCGCGCCGAGCCAGCGGGCCATTGTGCTGGAGATTTCGTTGCCGACCAGATAACCAAGAATTGCTGGATGCCCGGCGTATTTGCTCACTGTCTCTCGGACTGCTTCGGCAATTTGCCTGCGAATCGACCGTTCGCGTAGGAACTCGATATGTTTTTCCCAGGGAAGCGTCACTAGCACGCGCATCCCTGCGTTAGTGCATCGGTCAAGAAACCACGGCGGTGGTGAGTGATAAATCCGCACAACATTCAAGCCGGCCTGGCGCATGAGGGCGAGATCGGCATCGACCTGTTCGGGCCGTCCGAGATAGTTCCCTTCCCGGTCCGGCTTGAAAGGACCGTATGTAACGCCTTTGACGAAAAACTTTTTGTCACCTTCCAAAAAGAATTTCGCCGCCGGGCGAATTCGCGAATCCTTAGTCGTTGTCATGTCGAGCGAAGTCGAGACATCTCTCGATCAATGTTCTCTTGTTTGGGACACTCCTTCCAGCCTTCGCATAAAGCTACGGCCGGGCAACCCCGAATACTTTCGGGGTCGGAACAACAAAGAAGAAGGATCGCGGCCGTCGTTTCTTGAATGAAATGAATCTATAGCTCTCTAAATGCTTCGCGCAGCACACCGGCTGTGCGTTCCAGATCTTCCGGCAAGTGCGCCGTGGATATAAAACCGGTCTCAAACTGCGATGGCGCGAAGTAGATGCCGCGTTTTAGACAAGCATGAAAAAATCTCGCGAACGTTCTCAAATCACTACCCCGCGCGCCGGCAAGATCGACGATCGGCCCCGGGGCGAAGAACAAGCAGAACATCGAACCTACCCTGCGGAATGTAACATCGGTCGTTGCGAATTTGATGGCATTTTGCGCGAGCTTTTCGAATTGCGCGCCAAGTTCTTCGAGTAATTTCCATCCGCTGATCCGTTCGAGCTCGCGCAGTTGCGTGAGACCTGCGGCCATAGCCAGAGGATTTCCAGACAACGTCCCCGCCTGATACACGGGACCATCAGGCGAAAGCTGGTCCATGATTTCGGCCGCTCCGCCGAACGCACCGACGGGCAGTCCGCCACCAATCACCTTCCCCAGTGCTGTAAGATCGGGTTTAACTCCATAAATTTCCTGCGCGCCGCCGCGCGCCAGACGGAAACCCGTGATTACTTCGTCAAAAATCAAAAGCGCGCCATTGGCTGTGCACTCGTTTCGAAGGATCGCCAAAAAATCATCGCTCGGAAGATAAAGACCCGCGTTGGCGGGAACAGGCTCCACAATTACCGCTGCGATTTTCCCCTTGTTCTCAGCAAAGGCCCCTCGCACAAGATCGTTATTATTGAACGGCAGTGAAATGGTGAGATCGGCAAATGCCTGCGGCACGCCGGCGCTGTCAGGCCGCCCATGAGTCAGCGCGCCACTGCCTGTTTTCACCAGGAGCCCGTCGACGTGGCCATGGTAACAGCCGTCGAACTTAATGATTTTATCGCGTTGGGTGAAGGCACGCGCGAGACGGATGCACGACATGGTCGCTTCGGTACCGCTGTTTACCATCCGTAATTTCTCGATCGATGGCACCCACTTGCAGATCAATTCCGCCATCTCCACTTCGAGCGGATTCGGAATTCCAAAACTTAAGCCGCGGGTGGCAGCTTCGCGCACGGCATCCACGACGACTTTCGGCGCGTGACCGAGGATCGCTGGGCCCCAGCTTCCTACGTAGTCGATGTATTCCTTCCCATCGACATCCCAAATCTTCGCGCCCTTCGCGCAGGCCACAAAAAATGGAGCCCCGTCCACATTGCGAAACGCGCGCACGGGCGAATTCACACCGCCTGGAATCCGTTTCTGCGCGGTTGCAAACAGTTGTGAGGAGCGAGATGTCACCGGCCAAGATAACCGTTAGATCGCTTGCTTGCGATGGCTTTCAGCGTTGAATCGTTAACCATTTCACCAATCACCGATCACGAATCACATTCGTTGGTACGAATCGCTTCGCCACGTTGACACACTGTGCTCCCACGATACGCTCATTCCTCGCACAAATGGCGGGGTAGCCAAGTGGTAAGGTCGCGGTCTGCAAAACCGCTATTCGCGGGTTCGATTCCCGCCCCCGCCTCTTTTCATAGGTAAAAGCGCTTCGAATAGACCCAAAAAATGGCGTAGTCACAACAAAAGTCACAACAAATCCATCCATTTTCCGTGATGTTCGGCCATGTCCGCCAACGCTCGCGTGAAGGGGATTTTGCTTGTAGCGCGCTGGCCGAGTCGCGCAATTACAGCCCGACCAAAGCGAAGTGGAGTCTCGACGAAATTGTTGGCTACTGATAGACTGAACGTCATGGAAATCACAAAAATGGTAGCATCGCATTGCGACAACACCTGCACCGCATTTCGGACTGAACCCCCGCTTACGAAAGAAGTTTTGGATTGCGCTGTCACGAATTTTTTCCCGGCCGGATTGGGAGACATGTTTTCAACCAAGGACGGACTGCTGATCGTGGCTAGAGTTGGGATTCCGAACAGCGCGATTGAAGATTACGCGCGGTATCTGACCAACGCGGAAAAGAAAATCGGCAAACAACGCGAAACGGATGAAAAGAAACGACAAGATAGTTTGCAAGCCCGAGCCGATGAGTCGGGTTTGCCCTTGGAATAAATCCTTTCATACCAAATTTCAAACTGAGCCAGTGCCCGAATGCTCGCGGGCAGCGATTGAAATCTGAC
>DASSFL010000344.1:0-5633 GCA_035694525.1 Candidatus Udaeobacter sp.
CACTTCTTGGCAGGTTGCCCACGTGTTACGCACCCGTTCGCCGCTAGACTTTTCCCTGTATTGCTACAGAAAAAAATCTCGCTCGACTTGCATGTCTTATCCACGCCGCCAGCGTTCGTTCTGAGCCAGAATCAAACTCTCCGTTAAAAACGACCCCCGAATCTCTTCGGGGAAGTTTGAAGTCCCACGTGAGTGGGACCGATCTGACTTTTTCATCGCCTGCTTCTTCTGTGGCGGCAGCCCTATCGGCTGCGCCTCATTCAAAACAGGGTTTGTCCGATCTAAATCTTAATTTCAAAAAAGATCGACAGATAACGCACAATTCAATGTTTGCTGACTATCTATCTTCATCGAAGGATTCCTTCATTCGAAATCCACGACCAAACTGTCAAAGATCACCCTTCTTCCTCCGGTACAAAGCAATACCCGACCCTCGCCAATTAATCTGACCAAGATCGGCTTGTCTCAAGCCAGAAGAAGAACACCACCCACACGCAGGGGGTGGTCCGCTTTCGCGGAATTCATAAGCTAATACATCTTACCAACTCGTCAATCAAAAATCTGCAAGATTTATCTAATCTCAGGAATACGGCTGTTCCGTTCGGCAGCCTGCCGAACCCTCGTTCCATCGAGCCGATCGCACTCTCAACAATCAACTCTCAGCTTTTGGCAGTGGCTTTTTAATCACGTACCTGATGTTGAGTGATGCCGGACGGTTCCCATAGACCCTTTTCGCTGTCCCGCTTTCAACCGCTCCGATCTTTTCCGTCGCTTTCTGGGAACGAATATTATTTTCGCCGATGAAGAACACGACGTTCTCAACAAACTTGAACGCATGCCCCAGCATTAATTGTTTCATTTCCCAGTTATATTGGCCGCCCCAATATTTTCGCGCGAGAAATGTCCATCCAATTTCAATCTCCGATTTCTCCGGGTCATAGCCGTGAAAGCGCGTCGATCCGATGATTCGTTTGTTCTTGGTGTCTATCACTACAAATGCTCCGCCAGATTCCAACGCGTCTTTGAAAAAAATTTTGAATACTTCCTCCTTGTAGCGATCGCACTCTGGATGCTGTTCCCAAATGAGCGGATCGGACGCGACGGCAAAAAGATCATCCCAATCTTTAGGCGCGAGCGGTCGAAGCTCGATCAGTTCGCCTTTTAGAATTGGCTGAAGTTCAAAAGACATTCTTATTTCGGCGCCAGGGAATTCACGATTTTTTCAAATCGCGGATCGCCGCGGAGCGGGCTCCAGAGCGGGTGCAATTTCAACCGGCCGTAGTTGGTATAGCCAGGCATGGTCAGGAGTTTCTCTACCAACTCAATCGTGCGATCGCGGTCGCCGCTCCACGCGTAAACCTGGGCAAGACCTTCCAGAACCAACGCGCCATCGTAAATATCTTTCGAGATCGGCATCAGATCGATCGCGTGTTGCGCTTCGCGGATGGCCAAATCCTTCTGACCCAATCCCGCATCCACTTGAGCAAGAACAGCAATAGTCCGGGCGTGTTCCGGTTTGACGATCAATCGCTGCGCCAGAATTTCTCGACACTCGCGAAACGCAGCCGTTGCGCTCGCTGAATCACCTTTCGCACGCGCGACCATCGCCTGATACCAACTCTTCGGAAAATAAAAGCTAAAGTCGATGTCTTGAAAGTCTTCACGAGGCGAAGCGGCCAGAAGCCGTTCCGCTTCGGCGTAATTGCCGTCGAGCATTGCCATCCAGGCGCGGGCCGGCGTTTGGCCGCCGGCAAACTCCATATCTGGATATTTCGTCAGAATCTCGCGCAGCGGTCCAGTGTCGCCGGTCCACCACAACACGGTTGCGGCGCGGCGGAGCCTGACGATTGGCGTCTGTTCGCCGGCGGCAAGCACGTTGTCAGAAACGTGGACCGCTTCAGCAAAACGGCGTTGGAGCACAAAGGTGTCGGCCAGAAGATTGTAAGCATTCGGATTTCGCGGATCGAGCGCGAAGGCGGTGGAGAAGTCGCGCTCGGCTTCGTGAAAATGATTGCGGCGGCGATTGATGTAACCGGAGAGAATAAAAAAGGGCGTGCTGTTCGGCAGACCCGGGCGGGCGATTGCGAGTTCTTCCAGAGCGCGGTCGTAGTCTCGCTTGCACCTGAAGAGATAATCTGCCAGCGCAAAATGCGCTTCGGCTGAATCGGGGCGAAGCCGCAGTGCCGTCTTTACCGCGGCGTCGGCCAGGGAAATACGATCCGGCGTTGAATCGAGGTCGAAAAAGAAGAGCAGATCGTTCGCGCGCGCGACATAACAATACGCAGAGACAAAGTTCGGGTCGCGCTGGATCGCTTCCTCAAGCGATCTCAGAGCTTGGAGTAACGCTGCTCGCACGTCGGTCGCATTGATATAGCTGTCGATGATTGCCTTGGCCTGCACGTAAAGCTCGAACGCGACCAGGTCTTGAGTCGGGCGCTCTTCGATTTCCACCTTTTGCTTGGGCGAAAGTTTCGCCTTGAGCTGAGTCACGATCGATTGCGCCAACTCACTCTGGATTGCGAACAAATCAGCCGCGGTTCGATCGTAAGTTTCCGCCCATACGTGGGTGTCAGTGCGGGCATCGATTAACGTGGCGTTAATGCGCAGACGATCCCGGGCGCGTTGGACCGAACCTTCCATGATGTAGGCGACGCCGAGCTGCCGCCCAATTTCGCGCATGTTGCGTTCCGCGCCCGTCTTGTATTGACGCGCACTCGTTTGGCTAATCACTTTTAAATCAGAGACCTTCGCGAGGTTGGTAAGGATTTGGTCCTGAACTCCATCGGCGAAATAGGCGTCGTTCTTGTTTTCGCTCAAGCTGGCGAATGGCAGAACGGCGATCGATTTCTTATCGCCTGACAATGTTGTTCTGTATCCGGCCGTGTAGCGACCCAGGAAGAACAACCCAAGTGAGATGGCGGCACCGATAACGACGATGTAAATCCAGGCGCGATTGCTTGGTCGCGCCGATGGCGGCATAGCGTCGGCATCTGCCGTGTTTTTGACTCCTTCGGGCGTGATCTCAAATGCCCACGCGAAAATGAGCGCAATGGGAAAACCAATGATAAGTAAGAAAACAATCAGCCGGACGACCCAGTTCGGCACGTCGAACACCGGAAAAACCTGTGCGATTCCCTGGGTAAGCGCCCAGCCGGCGACGAGGTATGCGATCGCGACCTTGTAAACGTTGCGACGTTTCAGTTCACCGAAGAAGGCCTTCGGGTTCATCTATTTGGTGTTTGCCACAGCGTGAGCGCGAGAGCAAGGGACTCGGCGGGATCGGCTCGGTTTCCGCAGTATCGTCATCGGCGCTGACTGCGGCTGTTTCGTCCGAGCCGTGTTCGCCCAATCACGTCCAACTATCTGACGCTACCTGGCTCTGAAATTTCCCTGCCAGATCACTAATTCGTTATCTTTCAATTCCCCGAGCTTCTCCGAACGGCGTAACTCGAGATGATAACGTTTGCCGTCGAATTCGAAGTCCGTGGGATCAATGATCCCTGTACCGGTTGTCCAGGAAACTACTTTCTCAGCCTTTCCGCTGGTGATCTTGAAATCATAATAAAGAAATCCTCTCGGATAGACTGGAAGGATTTTCCGGCGTTCGCCCAGGTAGTCGACCGTGAAATCCGGAAAGTCGATTTTCTGGCCAGCCTTGTACTTCACACGCGTCCCGTACGCAGCCTTTTGTTCAGACGCATATCCACAGCTGACCGGTCCGAAAAAAGTTAGCAAACCGCTGAAGACAAAAATGAGAGTAACATTAGCTTTCACGTGCCGGGAGTTTTCGGAGTCCTTTGGAACCTTGGAAGCGACTCGTCGATCACCACCCAGGGCAATTTATCTTCGAGGAAGATCGCTTTCTGCGGCGCAAACGGTGTGGGATCGTCGAGAGATGCAATCGTCACGTCGATCGTCTCTGAATCTTTGGCGTCCTCGAAAAACAAATGCGTGCCGCAACACGCAGCAAACGAACGGATCCGATTTGCATGCGCAATCTTGCGCGGCTCGCCCCTTGTCACGACCAAATCGTGACGCGGCACCGATCCCCAGGTCACATAGGGTGCACCGGCGCTTCGCCGGCAATCGATGCAATGACAATCGATCAGAGCAAAAGGCCCACTCTTCAAGACGTATCGTGTCCCGCCGCAAACGCATCCACCATTGAACTCCATATAGTTTTCTTAAACAAAACCAAGTTACTGACGCGTCAATGTCAGCTAAGAATTTTGGGCGCAGAGTTACGCGGACATTTGGTGTCGGGAATAATTGCCACAATTTTACGCTCCAGCGAAAAAAAGAAGGTTATACAAAACTCGGAATGCGATTAAAAGATGAGAAGATTCAACAAGGCAGGAAACATGCACAAGGAAAGAAAAGGTATTGCGATCTTCGTCAGCTTCTTAATGCTGACAGGGTTTAGCACGGCGACATTCGCTCAGGGACCGATGGCAGGAGACTCGGCCCAGGGACAGAAGCAAAAAAACGTCGCGCAGGGAAAGAAGCCGAAAAACGTCGGTCACGGAAAGAAGCCGAAAAACCCCGCTCGGGGACCGAAGGCCAAAAACTTACGCGCAGGCGCCGTGTATGTTTTGACAAATCAGGTTAATAATCAGGTGGCGGCGTTTCGTCGGACCTCCAAAGGCATTCTGAGTTTCGCCGGCATGTTTCCAACCGGCGGCGCCGGCAATCCGACCCCACAGCCGCCAGACCCCGCGACGGACCCACTGGCTTCGCAAGGCGCATTGATCATCGGCCCGGGTAATCGATTTTTGTTTGCCGTCAATGCCGGCAGCAACCAGATCTCCGTTTTAAAGATAAATAAAAATGACCTGACTGTGACTGATCTCGTTAATTCGGGAGGCATCCGTCCGATCAGCCTGGCGCTCCACGACGATTTACTCTACGTGCTCAACGAGGGCGGCACTCCCAATATTACCGGTTTCGATGTCGACGAGGACGGAACGCTGACACCACTACCCGGCTCTACTCGTCCGTTGATTGGCGGCACAGCGGCTGATCCTGCCCAAATCGGTTTCAGTTCTGACGGCTCGCTGCTCGTCGTAACGGAAAAGACGGGCAACCGGATCAACACTTACACGATCGATGACGATGGACTGCCCAGCGCACCGATAGACAATGCTTCCAACGGAACGACCCCGTTTGGCTTTGCGTTCAACAACGCCGGAACCTTGGTTGTTTCAGAGGCTTTTGGCGGCGCGCCAAATGCGTCGGCGGCATCTTCATATAGCGCGCCGGAAACCGGCATTCTAAGCGTAGTCAGTGGCTCAGTGCCAAATTCTCAAACCGCCAGTTGCTGGGTCGTTATCCCTAATAATGGAAAATTTGCGTTTGTCTCGAATACCGGTAGCGGCACGATTTCCAGCTACCAAATTGGCACCTCTGTGGAAGCTGTTACCTTGGTTAGGTCGGTGGCCGGCAGCACCGGAATGAACAGTGCGCCCATAGATATGACTCTGAGCAACAACAGCCAATATCTATTCGTGATTGCGGCCGGTTCTCAATCGGTTGTCTCTTTTCGCGTGAACCAAAATGGCACTCTGACCATGGTTGACGCCGCCGGAGGAATACCGCTCGGCGCACAAGGTATCGCCGCCAAATAGTTTCGTCTT
>DASSFL010000345.1:0-2481 GCA_035694525.1 Candidatus Udaeobacter sp.
GTCGTTCGATGACGGCGCGAACTGGGAATCGTTGCGATTGAATCTGCCAGCGAGTTCCGTGCGCGATCTGATTATTAAGAACGACGATCTCGTCGTGGCGACGCATGGCCGCGGGTTCTGGATTCTCGACAACATCACGCCTCTGCGGCAATTCAATCCTGTAGCCGGGGTCGTCGCGCCCGGTTCCAAATCAAGCGCACCCGCGGTCGGCGCCCGCGGCTACAGCGAGAACCAGTTATTTAAACCGCAGACAGCATTGCGCGTTCGCGCGAACCTGAACACCGACACACCGTTGCCGCCGGACGAACCGGTCGGCGAAAATCCACCGGACGGCGCGATGATCGATTATTCGCTTTCGAAAGATGCGAGTGGTCCGGTAACGATCGAGATCAAAGACGGCAAGGGCCAGTTGGTTAGAAAATATTCGAGCACGGATGCGCCGGTCGAGCCAAACCCGAAGCGGCTCAAAATTCCGAGCTACTGGATTCGGCCGCTGCAATCGGTTTCCACGAAAGCGGGGCTGCATCGGTTTCTGTGGGACCTGCGTTACACACCGGTCCCTGGCGTGGAACCGGAGTTCCCGATGCAAGCGACGTACCGCAACACAGCCCCGTCGGCGACATCACCGTGGGTCGCGCCGGGTGATCACACAGTCACTTTGACCGTTGACGGCAAAAGCTTCAGTCAACTGTTGACTGTCACAATGGATCCGCGCGTTCAAGCGTCGGCCAGCGATCTTCAGGAACAGTTCGATGTCTCGTGGCAGTTGTATCAACTGCGTCTTAGGCTGGCGCCGATCGGCAAGAAATTCGACAACATCGCCGAGCAACTGACCAAACTCAGAGCAAAAGCTGCGGAACGACCTGAGATCACGCAAAAACTGGAGACATTTGCTCAAACACTCATGAAATTTGGGCCGCCGCATCCACGGCCAGGTGCTCCACCCTCGCTTTTCGTTTTGGAATCGACGACGCGGCTGTTCAACGAGGTCGAACGCTCAGATGCTGCACCGACAGCTGCGGTCAACGCCGCCGTCGCGGATCTCGATACAAAAATCGGACCGACGATGGACGCGTGGCGCCAATTGCTCGAATCCGATCTTCCCGCGATGAATCAACAACTGAAGCAAGCGGGATTTCCGGAAATCAAAACGGAGGTTAAGTAAGGCATTGCAGCCGGCGGCTACAAGTGCGGTCGCCGCGGCGACCCCCACTACACTTACACTTGCTACGGCGTGGCTAGCTTTTTCTCGAAAAGCGATACGTACGCTTTGTAACCTCTGTCTTTCATTTCTTCGACCGGAACGAAATGAAAGGCGGCCGAGTAAACGACGTACCGTTGTCCCGTGGGTGATTTCGGGTCGGGAAACACATAGCCAAGGTGGGCGTTACTTCGCTTGGCGTGCACCTCAGTCCGTTGCATGTCGTGCGAAGTATCCAGGCTCTCCGCGAGGAGATCTTTTGAGATCGGCTTGGCAAACGTAGGGAAGCCGACGCCGGCGTCGAATTTGTCGATCGAAGTAAAGAGCGGTTCACCGGTAATCACGTCGACGTAGATTCCGGTCTTCTCGTTGTTCCAGAACTGATTTTGGAAAGCCCTTTGACTGCCACCCTCGCGCACGACGGAATATTCCTCGGCCTTCAGTCGTTGTTTCAAGACGATATCGGTGGGGACCGGACGGTTCGGATCGAAAGTTGTGGTCTCCTTTTTCTCTTTCTGCGAGAGAAAAAAGAAGTAGAGCCCACCGGCGATGAGCACGACCGCGATGCCGACGCCAGCGTACGTGCTGATCATCGACCTTTCTTCGCTAGTGACTCGGCCCCCGTACATCAGATCGAAATCAATTTAATTGAATCAAAGATTAGACGCGTCCGTCAAGACGGAATAGGACTGGCCGCAGTCATCGACAGCGGCTGCAGCTGTTGCGGCAGCCGTGTCGGCCGCAATTCTTTGGCACGCGACACGCGTGCCATCACAGTTGATTAGGAATTCCATCGGATATTTCTTTATCACGTAGCGCGATGCCGACCGTCACAACCTATCTCGAGATGCGTTCGCCGCGCCAGCTTCGTCCAAAGCGGTGCGCAGACGAAAGGTTTCAAATCCGTGAGAAAATAGAACGCGACTGGCGGTTCAATCGGGATCTCTACCTTGCCGTTGGGCAGAAGTGGTCGTGGAATGACCAGCGTCTATGGAGCGAGGAGCAATGGAAGGAGTACGGGCTTGCACCGGAGCTGCGAACTTTTGGCGCGTATTACGACAACTCGCTGGCAGGTTATTACGAACTGCGGCGCGACGACGAAGGTGGCGTCGAGATCGCCTACTTTGGTTTGTTACCGGAGTTTATCGGTCGCGGGCTGGGCGGAGCATTACTCACCGGCGCAATCGAAGAAGCGTGGCGAATGTCATCTTCAGTCTCCCGCGTTTGGGTGCACACCTGCGCGCTTGATCATCCCGGTGCGTTAGCCAATTACCAGGCCC
>DASSFL010000346.1:0-1185 GCA_035694525.1 Candidatus Udaeobacter sp.
CGCGCGATTTCATCTGCGGCCTCCAGGTTGGTTTGCAAGATAGTTTTCTCCACGTCGCGGCCGCCTTTGTTTCGGCCCGTATTCACGTCAATCGCCACCAGCGCTTCGGTCTCGTCGATCACAATATAACCACCGCACTTCAACCAGACTTGCCGATGGAAAGCGTCATCGATTTGCTTTTGCACGCCGTACGTTTCGAAAATCGGCAGCGCGCCATCGTAAGGGTGCACACGATTCCGGGCGCGTCGCGAAATCTGCCCGATCATTTCGATCATTCGTTCCGTTGCCGCGCGGTCATCGCAAATGACTTCGTCGATTTCCTCGGTGAGAAAATCGCGCACTGTACGCCCGACCAAATCCGGCTCGTCGAAGAGACGGCACGGGGCTGGTTCCTGACGAATGAGCTGCTCGACCCGGGCCCACTCATCGAGAAGAAAACGCAGATCCCGCACAAAGTACCTTGCCCGCTGGCCTTCACCGACGGTGCGGATAATGACTCCAACGCCGTCGGGAATCTCCAATTCACGAACAATCTTGCGCAACCGTTCGCGCTCCTTCTGGTTTTCAATTTTTCGCGAGATGCCGCTGCGATCGCTAAACGGCATCAGTACCAGGTAGCGCCCGGCAAAACTGAGATTCGTAGTTACCCTCGGCCCTTTGTTCCCGATGGGACCCTTGGTGACCTGCACAATGACATCCGAGCCGACGGGATAGATACTCGGTATATCTTTAACCGTGATCCGTTTTCGCGGCCGCTTGCTCCCGCGGCGATCGATTTCCTCAATCCCGCTGTCGAGCGCAGCCGGAATTGCGTCCCAAAAATGAAGGAACGCATTTTTCTCGAAGCCGATGTCGACAAACATCGCCTTCAACCCCATCTCGATGTTTTTGACTTTACCCTTATAAACGCTGCCGACGATATTCCGTGAGCTCTTACGCTCGACACTGTACTCCTCGAGCCGGCCATTCTCGAGCACAGCAACCCGGGACTCGAGTTTTTCCACGCTGAGTATGAGCTTTTTGCCGGTCTTTCGTGAGGAAAGACCCAAAAGTTTTCTTACTTTGTCTATCATAAAACGAAAAGGGTTGTCCGATCAGAAGCGGAGCTGACCAAATGCACTGCGGCGATGGTTCTGGTCGGGTGTTCATCGTGGTGGTGTTCCACGCCGGCGGTTAGACGGCGGT
>DASSFL010000347.1:0-14194 GCA_035694525.1 Candidatus Udaeobacter sp.
ATCCAGTTTGCCTTTGGTGATCGCGACGACGACTTCGCGCCCCATGATCTGACGCTTCAGGTGTGCATCGGCGTTGTCTTCGCCGGTACGGTTGTGTCGATAGGCGTTTGTTGGTGCGTGCGGCGCCAGTTTTTCCAGCCATAGCTCATAGTCATGATGGAGCCCTGGTTCGTCGTCGTTGATGAAGACCGAAGCGGTGATGTGCATGGCGTTCACCAGACAAAGACCTTCCATGACGCCGCTCCGGTGGACGAGTTCATCAATCTTCGGCGTGATGTTGATGAACCCGCGGCGATCCGGCACTTCGAACGAAAGATGTTCAGTGAGCGATTTCAATTTCGTGCACAGGATTAGCTGATTTCGAGCAGATCGACAGAAATATTCACCGCAAAGGTCGCGAAGATTACAGAGAAAATTCAGCGGAAGTCTGCGAGCAATTCCGATTTATCTGGGAACCTCGGTTCGAGACAGAACGAAAACGCAGAGTAAGAGAGGTGAAGCCTGTGCAAGTGAGAGTAAATGACAAAATGCAGAGGGGGTACGTCTATTTTCGGACGAAACCGATCGGGCGCGTCTTCCGGCGCGGATTCGCGCCCCAACTTTCCCCCAAACAAATGCTCGCTCTCGGTGTCTTCGGCGGAAAGTACATGACCGATTGCCAAAAAGAATTTCCGGCAAGCTGGTTCAAACGAGCCAAGCTTTCTAAAGATCGACATCGCGCGTGGCTGAATTATTTCGGCGTCAACGCGTCACAGCCGCTTTCGGAGTGGCGGCGCAAAGGTTGGATTCATCCCGATGATCCGCGCGGGTGGTTTCAATGGTATTGCCGCTACTATTGCGGACGGCGTCACGAAGATGATCTGCGGCAAATGTCGCGCTGGCGCGCAGTGCGACGACACGTTGCGCAATTAAGGAAGCATTGCGCTCCACGTGATTTGACCTGCCGACGTCGACAACGTCAGGCGCTACTGCACTGGGCCTACGATTCCCGCAAAATCTGATTATTCCTGATTCTTTTTGGTCGCGTCATGCGACACGTTCAGATGCGTGGAAGGGTCTCAGTTGATCTTTGAAGGACAAAGAAAACGTATCCGTAGCTGCCTTGGGAAATCTTAAATATCTCAATTTCTTTGAGTGTCTCGACAGCGAAATCTCGGACGGCAATATCAGCGTGATTAACAAGTAATTTCGCACGCGACTCGAGAACATCATAATAATCTTTGATCCAAGCTTCTCGAGGAACCGTGTAGGTGTTGAATATTTTGTAGCCGGCTTGCTCTGCTATCGCGATGTTTTTGGGAGCAGATTGCATATCCGGATAACCCGACCGGAAAAACTCGTTCACTGGGTTTGGAATCTCTTCGCGGAGCCAGCAGAGTTCGCTTACCACAGCGAAACCATCCGGTTTGACCGCTTTCGCCCAGGTGCCCAGCGCGTTGGCGAAACCCATATTGTACGCTGCGCCTTCCGCCCAAAGCAGATCGATTGTGGGAAAGACACTCGGTATGTCTTTCATATCCATGCAATGCACTCGCACCAAATGAGCGAGACCTTTTTCTTTAGCACGGCTGTGCAGGCGATTCAGGAACGGCTGATAGGAGTCAATCGCTTGAATTGGTGTGCGAAGGTCGCTGGCGAGCACCATGGTTTGACGTCCCGCACCGCAACCCGCGTCAACAACGACTTCGAAGTAATGTTGCGGTAGAGAACGCAAGACATAAAGACTAAGGCTGTCGTCTCCTGGACTCAGCTTATCCATATCCGCGAACAGGAGATCAACCGGATTCGGAGTTTTCACCCTGTGAGTTATTGCGCTTTCGCTTTAGCGGCCAGGATCTGCGGCAGCAAGATATCTCGCACGTAATGCCAGTACGGAACAATTTCGAGCGCTTCCCGAGCGTAGCGTTCGGCAGCATTTGCGTCCGGGGATTTCATGTTCAGATAAGAATAGGCCAGACTCATCATCAATTCCGGTTTTCCCCACGAAGGTTGGAGCGCGTCGTCGCTTGCTTTGTTTTTCGAAGAGACTTCCAACCCCTGCTCATAATTTTCAATCGCTTTGTCCTGACCACCGCCGCGTTCAGTTGGAGTGTTCCAAAGAATGGGACCGCGCACCCAGATCAGGCGCAGATTATCCGGCGCTGCATCCGTTGCTTCCTTTACCAGAGGAATAATCTGACCAACTAGTTCCTTCGCGCGCGCCTGATCTTTGCGGTTCATGAAAGCCAGATAGCCCAAGCATGAAATCTTCCCGACCTTGGCATCGACGAATTTGGGGTCCTTCTCCATCGCGATCTTGAATTCGTCGAGCGCAGAATTGAGGTCTTGCTCCAACTCTTTTGGATCAACCGAATCGTTGAAACCATTGATCGCCCGCCTCCATTGAGCAAAGCCGCGCCAGTAGCGAATGCGCGATGTAAGTTGTTGGTCTTCGAGAAAAGGCTTTAGATCGTCGTAGCCCTTTTGCATCGCCGCTTGGTCGCCTGCGTAGTCCGCGTGTTGTATCTGCTCGACGATCGGGACGACTTCTTGGGCCGTTTGTTCAGCCTGAGTTGTCGAGGCAACAGAAAACAAAAGGAAGGCGGCGACAAACGTGGCGGGCACCGCTCGAATGTTATTGACGTGCCTACGGATCATCGTCGCGGCGTTTGTTGAGCGACAAGCGGCTGTAGAAATTCCAACACAGTTTTGGCAACTGGCCCGCCTTTTTCGGCGTGCACGATCAACGGGATCCCATGCGGTCCGGGCACGTGTACAATGTTAGGAAACGCGGCGACTGCTGCGGTCACGATGTCGATCTGGCCGAGCATCGTCGCCGCGAAGATGTCCATCCGCGCGTTATGCTCGAGCAGATATTCGGCGATATCGCGGCGACCCATGTGAGAAGCGCCGCCCAACGCCGTTTCGAAATCGCCGTTGCCCCAATCGATTGCTCCGTTAATCAGCTTTGGTTCTTCGGCCAGCATCACTTTCACCGCCGCCAAATTCCCGTGGCCGGCAATGACAAAGCGCTTCACGCGCGCCCGATCGAACTGCGCATGGTGTTCGGGAAAATCAGCCACATTGTCAGGTGATTCTGGAGTGGATGACGGTGGCGCCGAGGCAGACGGAGAACTTCCGGACTGAGCCTGCAAAATACCGCGACCACAAATGAGACCGATAGCGGCCGCACTACTACCGATAAGGAATTGCTTGCGTGTGCAAGGTGCATTGATGTCTTTCGGAGTTGATATCGTGCGCATAGTTAGCTTTCTGTTGTTAGGCACGGAAAATACGGCCGCAGGCGAATTTACCGATAAGAATGTCGTGAGTGATCGGGAAAAAGTCGTGGATGCGCAGGATCAGGACGCGACTGAAACCCGGCTAAAGAGGTTTGCCCAAAACCTGGAACAACTTGTCCTTATAGTTTCGGCTGAGAGTGAGCTTTGTTCCGTCTTCCAACAGTATTGAGTGCTCTCCGCTAAACAGCGGCTGCAGTTCTTTGATTCGCCCAATGTTGACGATAGCCGATCGGTGGACGCGTCGAAATTTATTCGGATCCAATTGTGTCTCCATCGCGCTCAGGGTTTGCCGCACCATCGGACTGATCTTGCCAGTATGAAGATGCACGTATTTATCGTCGGCTTGTATCCAATTAATCTCGTCAATGCTCAGGAATGTGATACGGCCGGCAGCTTTGATCATCAGTCGGTCGAGGTATTGCGGCTTGTTTCTGATACTCTCAAGTAGTGCGTTTATTTGCATCCGCCCCTCGTTCCGGCGGTCGGAACGGAACCGTTCTTTCGCGTGTTTGATCGCGTCCTTGAATCGCGCCTGATCGAAAGGCTTTAGCAGGTAATCGAGCGCATGCAGCTCGAATGCGCGAATGGCATACTGTTCGTAGGCTGTCGCAAAGATGATTTCCGGCAGCCGCTCAGTCCCAATCGATTCGAGAACAGCGAATCCGTCCATCTCCGGCATTTGCACATCGAGGAAAACAACATCGGGGTTCTGTTTTTTGATTATCGCGACAGCCTCTTTGCCGTCACTGCATTCCCCCACAATTTCGACATCACGATCGTCCTTTAACATTCGCCGAATGAATTTGCGCGCAAGCGCTTCATCGTCGGCGATCAACGCTCTAATCGGCGCATTTTTCATATTTGCTCGGTGTCTTGCTGAAAGGGAATTTCCATCACGACAGCTAGTCCTCCGTGGCGGCGATTGATAAGTTCAAAACGAAAATTAGGTGCGTAGATCTGGTTGAGACGGGCACGAACATTTCTCAAGCCTACTCCTTCTGTTCCACGCGAATCCCGGTCTGAAGTTATCCCTGGCCCGTTGTCTCTGACTTCGAGTCGAAGCGAGCTATTGAGGCGCGTTGCCTCAATTTTGATATGCCCTGGCGTGGCGCGCGGCGCGATCGCATGTTGAATTGCGTTTTCCACCACGGGCTGCAGAATCAGATGAGGCACTTGAGCAGCAAGCGTCTGAGGTTCCAGTTCAAACGCTACCGTCAATCGATCCCCAAAGCGGACCTGTTCGATCTCAAGATAGCAGCGCAGAAATTCAGTCTCTTCTTTGAGGCTGACCAGTTGTTGGTTGGAATTTTCGAGCGTTAATCTGAGAAAATCGCCAAGCCGGGCGATCATGCTGTTTGCTTTTGGCGGATCTTCCAACACGAGGGATGAGATCGAGTGTAGCGTGTTAAAAAGAAAATGCGGATGCAGCTGCATTTTCAGCGCCCTGAGCTGCGCGTGAGCGAGTTGGGTTTTGAGAGATGATTGCGCCAACTCGCTCGCCCGGAAGTTTTGATAAAAGAGCAGCGCATGCACAGCGACTACGATCAGGGAAGCGATAATCAAATCGATATAAAATCCGAAAGCGAAATAAGCGCGGTAACAATCGAATAGGGCAGGGTATTGTTGCCTCCACCGTGGCGTGATGGACCAAAGGACAGTCAAATGAATCACCTGGTGGATGCCGGCGAATGAAATTAGCGCCGGAAAATACAGCAACAGGTTACGAATATTGAGCGGACGAAGCTCGATTGGGAAACGGCGGCTAAAGCGAAAGAGAAGCGGCGACAGAATCGCCCAAAGATAGAATTGAACCAGATTGAGCTTTAGTGCAGCAACGAAGCCGAATTCCTTGTGGTTTTCGCCGATCGCGGCCGCATAGGAAATCAGTGCGAAGACAATACTGACCAGCGTCCAACCGCCGAAAAAAAGTAACGCTCTTCGCCAGTTTATTTTAAGGTTACCCATGTCCGCTTACTGAGATTATATCAAATGCGGCGTTCAATGGGGCACCCTTCCAAAAGAATGTCGCGAATGAACGCAAAAACGGCGCGAACCCGCCTGATCGAAGCGCGATTAGCATTTGTAGCCGCTAAGAGGGAGGGGGAATTAACTCTAACGTGCATTATAAAATCCCGCACATGCGCGACGACGCCAACTTGATCATGATCGACAATTTCTACCCTATTAAAATGAATGGATTCGATTCTTGATAGAAGGAGATAAATTCAACCGTGCATCCAACCACATACAACGCGAAGGCCTATTCTGCTGCCAGTGAAACATCGCCGCTGGCCGCAGCCAAAATCCAACGTCGCGATCCAACTGATCATGACGTGCAGATAGAGATCCTGTTCTGCGCCTAGGCTGAACATAAAAAAATGAAAATGCGCAAACTTGGAAAGAGCGGGTTGGAAGTGTCGGCGATCGGACTCGGCTGCATGGGGATGAGCTTTGGGTACGGCCCTCCGAAAGATAAGCAGGAGATGATCTCGCTGCTTCGCGCAGCGGTGGAACGGGGCGTCACATTTTTCGACACCGCCGAAGGTTATGGTCCGTTCACGAACGAAGAACTCGTGGGCGAAGGCCTCGCTCCGTTTCGCGAGCAAGTGGTGATCGCCACGAAGTTTGGACTCAAACTCGATCCGAACAGCGGTCGGTCCATCGGTGTGGACAGCCGGCCGGAGCACATCAAGGAAGTTGCTGAAGCTTCGCTCAAACGACTCAGGACGGAGGTTATTGATTTGTTCTATCAACATCGTGTTGATCCAGAAGTGCCGATCGAAGATGTGGCGGGTGCGGTGAAGGAGGTGATTGAGCAGGGGAAAGTTAAGCACTTCGGCTTGTCAGAGGCAGGAACGCATACGATCCGTCGCGCACACGCCGTTCAGCCGGTCACTGCACTCCAAAACGAATACTCGCTCTGGTGGCGGCGCCCCGAAGAGGAAGCGTTACCCGTGCTCGAAGAGCTTGGGATCGGTTTCGTTCCGTTCAGTCCTCTGGGGAGAGGCTTTCTTACGGGCAAGATGAACGAGAACGCGACGTTCGACAGTAGCGACTTGCGCAACACTCTGCCCCGGTTCACGGCGGAGGCTCGCAAAGCGAATCGCGCGTTGGTCGATTTGTTAGGCGAGATCGCAAAACGAAAGAACGCGACGCCTGCTCAGATTGCGCTGGCATGGTTGCTCGCGCAAAAGCCGTGGATTGTTCCAATCCCGGGTACAACAAAACTGAACCGGCTGGAAGAGAATATTGGAGCGGTCGAGATCGAACTGACGCGAGACGATCTGCGCGAGATCGAAAGCGCTGCGTCACAAATCAAAGTGCAAGGAGCTCGATATCCCGAGCACTTGGAGCAAATGACCGGTCGCTGAGGTCACAAGTAAGAAGTAAGAAGTGATAAGTGACAAACTTCGAAGGCGGTCAATTCTGTAAATTCTGTCTAAGGATTTTCACGACTTTCTCGATGGCGTTCAAACTGTGCAGACCAGAGTTGCGAATGACGAGCGACAGAAGTTGATCTCATAAATCGAGGCAGCCTGGGGGCAGGCCATTTCCCCGTGGCCTCTAGGCGTTATCAAGAATTTCGGCGACCTTTTTAATCGTGTTCCAATTGCGGTTCGTGGCTGGCACGCCGAGCACTTTCTCGACCTTGCCGAGGTAGCTGATCGCCTTCATCTGCCGGCGATAAAGCCCCAAAACAAATCTGCCTTCGATCGCAATGACTTTGAGCAGCCAGTCGTCGTCCGAAGGTAAATTCAGAGGAAGCGCAGGCGGCGAGGGAAGTCGTTTGGCCAGCACATTGACGAATCGCGTTATGTCCGGACCGGAGGGTTGTCGTGAGAACGGATCTTTTGACGCGAGTTTGATGATCTCGCCGGCGGGACAAATGATGATCTCGCATTTGAACGGCAACTTGTTCGCGATCGCATTACGCAGAACGGATTCGCTAACGTTTTCGCGCACAACAAAGGTGCCGACCGCGCCGATGTTGACCACACCGAACCTCGACAACTGTTTCGCGATCAGCGCGGGCTGACATCGATTCGCTCCACCGACATTCACCGCACGAAGAAATACGACCCAGCGCACCCGAACAATCTAACCACAAAGGTTCTGCAGGCCGCAAGATTCAGTGCAGCATCTACTGAGCGCGTAAAGCGGTGATGGGGTCGACCTTCGTTGCCCGCAGCGCTGGAACGTAGCTAGCGAGGATTGCGACTGCGAGCAGCACCAGCGAGATGCCAATGAAAGTAACTGGATCTGTCGCGCTGATCCCAAACAGCAGACTTGCTAGTACACGCGTCAGAAGGACCGCTGCCGCCAACCCGAGCAGCATACCTACGCTCACTAGTCTGAGTCCCTGCTTCACGGTCATTCGTAATACGTCGATCCGTCGCGCGCCGAGCGCCATGCGAATGCCTATCTCATGCGTGCGTTGCGCGACTGAGTAACTCATGACCCCGTAAATTCCCACGGCGGCGAGAACCAAAGCCAAAGCGGCGAAGACACCTAACAAGAGCATGCTGAACCGCTGCCTGGCGATCGCTTCTGACACGATATGGTCCATCGTATCGACGTCCGCCACTGGTTGGTCCTTGTCCACGGCCCATATCGCATTGCGAACCGAGGTGGCGAGGCTCATCGGTTCGACGTTTGTCCGCACGACCAGTGCATTGGCTGCCACATCCTTTAGCTGCCGGTAAGAAAAGTACATTTGCATTTTGGGCTGCGCGATGAAGTCGTTTTGCCGGACATCTTTTACAACGCCAATCACCTCTCGCCAGGGTACGTCTGAAGCCGTTGCACCAGGCTTCAGGCGTTTGCCAATAGGGTCCTGGCCTGGCCAGTAGTGCTGCGCGGTCTTCTCACTGATGACGACCACTTTTTTCGAATCTGCCTTGTCTTGATCTGTGAAGTCGCGGCCACGAATGATGGGAATTCCCATTGTGCTGAAGTAACCCGGCCCAATTGCGCGGTAGATTACATCGGGCCACTGATCGGGCGGCGGATCGGGAATGCCTTCCACGGCAATAGTCGCCGAATCGCCGTTGTAAGTGAGCGGCAGATTGCCTGCAACAGCTACTGACTGCACGCCGGGTAGAATGCGGATGCGCTGCAACACCTCATCGAAAAACACAGAGCGCCGTTCCCCGTCTGGATACTTCAGTTCCGACAGGTCTACTTTCATAGTCAGCAGATGATCGGCACGAAATCCGGGATCGAGATTTCGTAAGTGCAGAAAGCTGTTGATGAGCAATCCCGCGCCAATGAGAAGGATGAAGGAAACTGCGACTTCCACGATGACTAACAGGGCTCGAACTCGATTTCCTTTTCTGCCGGCCGCGGAATCACGGCCCCCTTCTTTCAACGAATCGTTTAGATTGGAGTGCGACGCGTGCGCTGCAGGGGCTAGTCCGAATACAATTCCGGTCAACAGGGCGATCAAGGCAGTAAACAAGAGCACCTTTCCGTCAAGGGTGATCGTCTGTGTTTGCGAAATGGTCGCGGGAACAAACGTTTTCAGCACTCGGATTCCCGCCAACGCAAGTAGCAAGCCGAAGCCGCCGCCGAGCAACGCAAGCAATACACTTTCGGTTAGAAACTGGCGCGTCAGGCGGGAACGGCTTGCGCCGAGCGCAAGTCGCAATGCGATTTCTTTTTCGCGCACGGCGGCGCGGGCCAGCAGCAAATTGGCTACGTTCGCGCAGGCAATGAGAAGCACAAAGCCGACGGCTCCGAGCAGGATGAGCAGCGCGGGCTTAATATCTCCGACTAATTCCTCGTGCAGGGGCGTAATGTTCGCGCCGATGCGCGTGTTGTACCGTGGATATTCCTTGGCGAGGCGCGCGGCAATCGTCTCCATCTCGGCTTGCGCCTGCTTAAGCGTGATGCCGGGCCTGATCCGCGCGATCACCTCGAGAAAATGAGTGCCGCGTTGTGTTGTTTCTTCATTGGTAAACGTGATTGGCACCCATATCTGGTCACTCCACGTGCCGTAGCCGGGCAAGTGCACCGAGCGCGGCATCACGCCGATCACAGTGTAGCTTTGCCCATTTAACGTTACTGCCCGGCCAATAATGCCCGGATCAGAACCGAAGCGGCGCTGCCAGAGCGAGTAGCTCAGGAGAACGACATGCGAACCAGATCGATCGTCTTCCGGGACGAACGTGCGCCCGAGCAGTGCCGGCACGCCTAACAAGTCGAAGAGATTCGCCGAGACGCGACGACCGTCGAGCCGTTCCGGTTCACCGACGCCAGTGAGATTGAAACTGCGTTCGGACATCGCTGCCATCCCAGTGAAGACGGTGTTCTGCCTCTGCCAGTCGAGGAAGTTAGGTGGCGCCGGAGTATTTTTCGGGAAACCAAGATGCGCGGCATTTTCCCACACCATCACCAGTTGTTGGGGGTTTTTGAAGGGCAACGGCCGCAGCAGGACGGCGTTGACGACGCTGAAGATTGCGCTGTTTGCGCCGATGCCGAGAGCGAGAGCGATGACAGCGACGATCGTAAACCCCGGGTTTTTTAGGAGCGTACGCAGGCCGTAACGCAAATCTAGCCAGAGGTCAGCAAACACGTTGATCTTCCCTTCCGTTCCCAATGTGACCGGATCTTGCGGGACGCGACGCTCTACGTTTCTCAGCTCGCGGCCCAAAAAATCAGGCGTATTCAGCTGCTCGAGTACTTGTTGGCGCGCTTCCTCTTCGGAGACGCCGCGACTGAGCGCCCGCTCGTATTCGTCTTCCAGATGCTGCGAAAGTTCTTCAACGATTTCCTCCTCACGCAGGGGAGACAAACCGAGTTCCGCCAGGCGCGCCCTGATGTCGATCTTGAAATCAGGCATGTTGAATCCCGGTGATTAGGTTGATGGCTTCAACGAACTCACGCCAGCCGGCGCGTTGCTTCGACAGCACGTTCTTGCCCGAGGCGGTTAGACGATAATAGCGTCGTCGGCGTTGGCCCGGCCTTTCGACCCAGCGACCTCGAATCCAGTTCCGCTTCTCGAGGCGATACAGCAAAGGATAAAGGGAAGCGACATTAAATCGGATCGCTCCGCGAGAGCGCAGTTCGATCAGCTGCGCGATCTCATATCCGTGCCGGGGCCGATCTTCGAGCAGTGCTAGAATCATCAATTCGGCGCTGCCCTTCTTCAGTTCGCGATCGGGAACTGGCGATGCCATATATTGCGATGCCATATATCTGGAAACGACGGCTGTCAAACCAGAATCTCGCGCGGCTATTCCGAGCGAGCTTACCGCCAGGCGCCGAGGATGGCGCCCATCGCGACGAACGCCACGACGTGGTAGCCGCCATTGACCAGGATGTAGGTCCACGAACGATTCTCGAACAAAGCAATAATACCCAGTCCCGCTGCGACCCAGCCGACCCCAGCTAGCGCTCCGGCGGTCATTCCCCACACGACCGTGGTTTTAGGGTCGGCCAAAAACATGGCCAGGTTTGCGGACATGATGAGCGCGAGAATGAATGAGCCGCCGAAGGCGCGAGCTTTGTTGAAGCCGGCGACCTGTTCTTCGCTAAATCCATTCACGCGCATCCAGACTTTGCCGAACAACACCGGCGAATACCAAAGGCCGCCGATGACAAACGTAGTGAGAGCCGCCGCGAAAACGGCCAGCCAATTGATTTGATTAGGATTCATTCTTCCACTCACTAGCGAAACACCGCCGGAGTGTATTGGAAGAATTTTACCTAGCAGCGAATCGGCACAAAATTCGGGTATTCCGGGCGTTCGTTCAGATAATCACTCGGCGTCAATCCGCAGAATTCTCTAAAGTCATTGATGAAGTGGGCCTGATCGTAGTAGCCGCAGCCAGTCGCGATCTCGGTCCAGGGCAGGGCGCGGCGCTGCTGAATCTGGTTGATCGCGCGTTGAAATCGAAGCACGCGGCAAAATTTCTTCGGCGTCATTCCTACCTGCTCGGTGAAGATTTCGATGAGCCGTCGCCGGCTGAGACCGACCTCGGCAGTCACTTTGCCGACCGTGATACTTTCCGGCTCGCCCTTGAAAGATTCGAGCGCGTGGCGCACGGCGCGATGACGCGGAGCAAATCCGCGCCAGCGGGCCAGCAGCGCATTCTCGAGAATGCGGAATTTGGCGGCTGGAACGGGCGCTTCGAGTAATTGATCGCGCAAATTTTGCGCTTCGCAGTTCCAAAGCGTATCGAGTTCCACGACGCTGTTTCGCAATTCACACAGCGGCGGACCGAAGAAGGCACTCGCTCCGCCAGGCCGCAGATGAACTCCGATCATTGAGGCATTCGGCGCGGTGTCGATGACGATGAACTCGGAGTGCGGCCCGGAGAGCCAGCTCCGGCGATAGGTTTCGCGCCGCTGATAGCTGGTTGGATCGAATATATGCCGCTTCTCGTCGCGCAGATTGATGATGAGCTCCATCGAGCCATCCGGAAGAACACGCTCGAGGCGATGGTCGGCGTTAAAGCCTTCATGAAACCAAAGCACCTCGATGAATTGGTCGAGCGGTGGTCTCGGGATGTGAGTGGCGTAGATCATGGCCGCTACGTTTGTAAACGTTACGTCGTAAGTTCGATAATGAACTTGCGCTGTCATCACGATTTCTCCAAACGCGATTCGCGCAATAGGCGGATGAAGGCGGACCGCCGGCGAAATTTATTCCTTACTCTCGCTCAACGGCCAGAAAGAGTTAATCGAAATGCTTCCGACTATGCTAGGCTAAACAGCAATAACCCAGTAGACGTTCAATGTTGTTCGAAATCCGCGTGGCGTTGATTGTTTCGATCCTCGGATCAATTCAATTACTGGCCGAAGACACAAAAGAACGACCTGTGGAACACCCGACTTTTTATCGCACAGCGCAGATAGATGGCCTCTCCATCTTTTATAGAGAAGCCGGGTCAAAAGACGCGCCGACGATTCTTCTGTTGCACGGGCTGCCTTCTTCATCGCGGATGTTCGAGCCTCTCTTCGCGCGGCTTTCCGATCGCTATCACCTTGTCGCGCCCGATTACCCGGGCTTCGGACACAGCGACTGGCCGGACCCGAAAAAGTTCGCATATACATTCGATCACATTGCCGAGATTATGAATCACTTTACCGAAGCGCTCGGGCTCACGCGCTGCACGCTTTACATGCAGGATTACGGCGGTCCCGTCGGTTTACGCATGGCACTTGCGCATCCGGATCGCGTCGAACGTCTCATTGTACAGGACGCCGTGGCCCACAACGAAGGCCTGGGAACGAATTGGAAAACACGACGCGAGTTTTGGAAGGATCGTGCTGCGAATGAAAGCGCACTTCGCACAAATCTTCTGTCATTGCAGACGACACGAACCCGTCACGTCGGGAACGATCCAAACGTTGACCGTTATGATCCCGATCTGTGGACGGATGAGTTCGCATTCCTAAGTCAGCCCGCCCAGGCACAGATTCAAAGCGATCTGTTTTACGACTATCGAACCAACGTAGACGCTTATCCGAAATGGCAGGCTTGGCTGCGTGAGAAGCAACCGCGATTGCTCGTGATCTGGGGAAAGTATGACCTGTCGTTCGACCTCGGAGAGCCGGAACGATATCGAAAGGATGTGCCGAACGCGGAAGTTCACGTTCTTGATGCAGGGCATTTCGCTCTTGATACCAAAGCAGATGAGATCGCGGAGCTCGTCCGGGATTTCATGAAGTAGCCAGCGAATTGAAACGCTTCATTTGAGGTTCGTCTGGATAAACCGCGGACTAGCGTGAACGTCAATCTGACGCAGGATCGTGTTCCCGGAGTTAACGAAGCGGTGCGGCGTGTTCGCAGGAATCACGACGATACCTCCCGCTTTCACTTCCTGTGTTTCATGGCCGACTGTAATGCTGGCGCAGCCTTCAACTGTGAACGCGACTTCGACATACGGGTGCGTGTGTAACGGCGGGCCCTGGCCCGGCTTCGCGTTGACAATGTAGGCCGAAACTGGCGCGCCCTGCTTTTCGCCCACGAATTCATACGACATTCCGACAAACGGGAGCTGCTCGAGATTAAGAAAGCTCATGACGCAATGTAGCTGAAATGTCTCGCTTGACATGCAACCAAATGGTTGCATAATGATGACTGATGGATGCAGTCTTTAAAGCCCTGGCCGATCCCAGTCGCAGAAAATTGCTCGACGAATTGCGCAAAGAGAATGGGCAAACGTTGAGCGAGTTGTGCGAGCACCTGGAGATGACGCGGCAGGCGGTGACCAAGCATTTGGTGTTGCTGGAAAAAGCAAACCTCATCGCCGTCGTGTGGCGCGGGCGCGAGAAGCTGCATTATCTCAATCCGATGCCGCTGCATGAGATCTACGAGCGTTGGATTGGCAAATACGAACGCCATCGTCTTCAGGCGTTGAGCGATCTGAAAAAAGGTCTCGAACAAAACAAAACCAAGAAAACCAAAACAAAGTAATTCTATGAAGAAAAACCAATTCGTTTACGTAACCTACATTCGCACCACACCTGAGAAACTGTGGAAAGCGCTTATCGAGCCGGAATTCACCCGGCAATTCTGGGCGAACACAACGCAGGAATCCGAATGGAAACCAGGCGCGTCGTGGAAGATTCTAACGCCCGACGGACGCATGGTTGACAGCGGTGAAGTCCTCGAAATCGAACCGCCTCGCCGCCTCGTGTTGAAATGGCGCAATGAATTCAGACCTGAACTAAAAGCGGAAGGTTATTCGCGCCTGACTTACGAACTGGAAAAGGAAGGCACGTCGGTCAAGCTCACCGTTATTCACGAAATGGAGAAAGAAGGCTCGAAGTTCATCGAAGCCGTCTCGACCGGATGGCCGCATATTCTTGCCAGCCTCAAAAGCTTGTTGGAAACCGGTGAATCGCTGGAAGAAACGCGCGAATGGCCGCGCGAAGCATGTAAATGAATTTATTGGGAGATCCCC
>DASSFL010000348.1:0-12165 GCA_035694525.1 Candidatus Udaeobacter sp.
CTACTCGGCTTTATGGTCTCACCGGCGGCAAAATGGATGACGGGTGCATCCGTCCGCATGGATGGCGGCGAAATAAAGGGCGTGTAGCGTGTCCTGTGTAACGGGCTTGCGCTATCGGAAATGGCCCGCCGGAAATCGAGCGTATTCGGAGATGCTGGATCGTCGGCAATTTGGAACCAAACTTGCACTCTTATGGGCTTTGCAAGTAGTTAAAGCACGCTGCACGACTAATGGAAACTATGTGTCCACCTAACGAGTTCGATGAGAGACGGAACTAACCGAATAGCCAAATTCTTGCTGCCGGCGGTGTTGGGCATGACCGCCGGAGCGGTTGACGTGATCGGCTTTCTTGCGCTCGGCGGCCTGTTCACGGCGCACATCACAGGTAATCTTGTCATTCTTGCTGCTCATTATGTTACTGGCAGTTTTGGTGAGATCGGACCATTGCTTTCAGCCCCCGTATTTGTGGTCGTGCTAGGAGTAATAACCGTGATGTTCATCCGAAAACCGACACCCTTTACCCGGCGCGCATTGCTTGTTATACAAGCGCTTCTGCTTGCATCATTCCTGGTCTTTGGCGTCTGGTTCGGTCCTTTCGCCGATCCGAACAGTAGCATGGCGGTATTTGTAGGCATGCTTGGAGTAGCTGCAATGGCAACGCAAAACGCCGTTGTGAGACTAGCGCTGCCTGGGCATCCGACAACGTCAGTGATGAGCACGAATGCTGCTCAACTGGCGGTTGACCTTGCGATGCTCGCTCGCTGTTTTTTTCAACCAATTAAGGTCAGTGAGATCCGATCCCGCGCGGATGTGACCACCCTGGCCGTGCTGGGATTCGTGGTCGGAGTGGTGACAGGCGCGATTCTTGAAATTCACTTTGGGCTATGGTCACTAACCTTCCCGAGTCTCCTTGCCGTACTGGCAATTCCACTTAGCGAATCATGGACCGCATCCTTGTAAGGTTTGCCTGTTTCAATTCCGCACAATCGAAAAGCGGTTATCGTGGACTGTTTAACACGTATCGCTCAACGGCGGTCGCAAAACCCTCCTCCTCAGACGAGGTAGTGCTGTAAGTAGCTGCTGATTTCACGTCGTCATTGGCCTGCCCCATCGCAATGCTGATCCCGCTTTTTTCGAACATGGCGACGTCATTAGGCATATCACCTATCGTAGCGATTTGGTTGGTCGGAATGTCGAGCATTTCCGATAGGCGTGAAACGACATAGCCTTTGTTGGCCTCCGGATGAGTTACATCGAGATAATAAGGCTGGGAACGTGCGGCGGAGACTAATGTCTCGCGCTTAGGATTGGATTGTTTCGTCTGAACCTTCGCGGCGAACTGGTCCTGGACTGCTCGTTCACACTTGCAGACTGCCTCGAGGTCGTCGCTCACGCCCACCAGCTTGGCAACATCGCTAGTCAGGCCATTAAAATTTGGCACTACCGTAGGCGGGAACTTCACGGTCCATTCTTCGCGATCGACATGCGGACCATGTCGCTCACGTACAAACCAGTCAGTGCCGCGGTAAATCCAGGTATCCAGTCCATAAGCTCGCATCGTCTCAATCGCGGGTTCGATGACGTCGGCCTGCAGCACGCGTTGTTCGATCACGGAGAGATCCGGTCTAACGAAGAGTCCTCCATTAAAGGCGGCAATAGGCGTGGTGAGTGCCAACGGCTCGACCAACATCTGCATCCCGCGCGGGGGCCGGCCGCTGGTGATGGCGAATCCGATCCCGGCGACGCGCATTTGGTCGACAGCAGCGCGCGCTCGCTCGGTGAGCACCTTCTCTCGCGTTACAAGCGTACCATCAACATCGGCGATGACGAGACGAATTAAAGAATGCGGTCCGGATGCCGAGGCCTTTGCCAACTCTGTGGTAGCTGATGAAGTCAAGGGTGTCGCACTCATTGGTAGGATTCACGCTGCTACGTGCTGTTTTTTCTCGAGATGACCGCCAAAACCAAAGCGCATCGCGGAAAGCAGACGGTCCGCGAAGTCGGCGTCCCCGCGCGATGAGAATCGCTCGTACAAAGCCGTCGTTAGGACGGGCACAGGCACGCCTTCGTCGATTGCGGCCTTAATTGTCCAACGACCTTCACCTGAATCGGAAACCCGGCCAGCAAACTTCGCGAGTCGCGGGTCTGTCGCAAGCTCACCTGCGGTAAGGTCGAGCAACCATGAAGCGATGACGCTGCCGCGCCGCCACACCTCGGATATATCCGTAAGGTTGAACTCGTACTGGTAGTGCTCAGGCTGGCGCAAAGGCGTGGTCTCGGCATCCACTTCACTCTTAAGCTTCCCAGCGTCCGCGGATTTCAGAATGCTCATACCTTCGGCGTAAGCGGCCATAATTCCGTACTCGATGCCGTTGTGGATCATTTTGACGAAGTGGCCGGCGCCGCTCGGTCCGCAATACAAGTAGCCCTGTTCCGCCGTCCCACCGAGTTTCTCGCGGCCGGGAGTTCGCGGCACATTGCCGATTCCAGGGGCAAGCGCCGCAAAGATAGGATCCAAACGTTGCACTACCTCTTTTTCGCCGCCAATCATCATGCAGTAGCCGCGTTCCAAGCCCCAGATGCCACCACTGGTTCCGACATCGAGATAGTGGATTCCTAACGAGCGCAGTCCCTTGGCCCGTTCTATATCATCTACGTAGTAGGAGTTGCCGCCATCGATAATTGAGTCGCCAGGCTCCAGTAACGGTGATAACTCGCCGATCGTCTCATCAACGACCGCCGCCGGAACCATCAACCAGACGGCTCGCGGCGGGTCGAGTTTCGCTACCAGGTCCGCCAGCGAAGTAGCTCCAATTGCTTTTTCTTTGACGAGGTCGCTAACCGCATCAGGTGAACGGTCGAAAACGACACACGTTTGTCCGCTCTTCAGTAACCGGCGCACCATGTTGGCCCCCATCCGGCCTAGCCCAATCATTCCGAGTTGCATTGTGGATTTGTCCATAACTTCTTTACCTAGGTCCGTATTTCTTTCGCGGTGCCATTTTTGGCAGCCGCGTCATCGCTGCCACTACACAGTCGCACGCAGCTGAACGTTACGTGTTTTTTTCTTGCCTCCACGCTTGACTGTGGATGCTTCAAAGATGCTCTGAATGGCTTCATTCAGCTGGGCGTCAAATTCGGCATTGGATTGGTCGGCCCTCAATCGTTCGAGCAAAGCCCGCGAAAAGCTCGCGACTACGCCGGGATTCCGGCGCAACCGCTCATTGGCTTCCTCGCGTGAGTAGCCACCCGACAGCGCAAGCACCCTGATCACGTTGCGATGACTCACACAATCGGAATAAAAGTTGTCCTTTTCCGGCAGCGTAAGCTTCAGGAGAACGAGTTGGTCGGGTGTTAGACTATTAAGCTTCTCGATTACGGCAGTTTTGAGCAACTCTTCGGCTTTGGCTTTCTGAGGGCAATTAATGCTAACTTCCGGTTCGATTATTGGCGCCAGGTCTGCCGCAAGGATTTGTGCAGCTACTTCGAACTGCTGATTAACTATTTCTTTGATTCCGGCTGAATCAGCTTGAACGATGAACGAGCGCATCTTCGTACCGAAAATCCGGTTCGCTTTCGCCTTGTCGAGCAATGCGGAAAGCTCGGGCATTGGCTTCATCAAGCGGACCCCGTTTTTCTCTTCCGCAAGACCCTTGTCCACTTTCAGAAAAGGGACGACCCGTTTCACGTTCCAGAGATAGTCTGCTGTCGGCCGTTCTTTAATTTCCCTGTCCATCGTGTTCTCAAACAGGATCGCGCCAAGAATCCGGTCGCCGTCGAAGCTCGGGCTAGTGATGATGCGCGTCCGCATCTGATGGACAATGGCAAACATTTCATCTTCATTGGACCACGCTCCGTCCTTAATCCCATAAGCCACCAGGGCCTTGGGCGTGCTGCCACCGCTTTGGTCCAGCGCGGCTACGAAGCCGGGCTGCGTTTTCATTTTCCGCAATTGTTCTTTGTTAAAATCAGGAGTTGTCATGATGTTTTCTTCAACCTTCGATAGCGACCGATCAAGTTGTTAGTTGAGCTGTCATGGTTCAGCTTCGGCTCGGTCGCGCTTTCAAGCTCAGGAATGATCCGTTGGGCCAGAGCTTTGCCGAGTTCTACTCCCCATTGATCGAATGAGTTGATATTCCAGATAGTGCCTTGGGTGAACACGCTGTGCTCGTAAAGCGCAACAAGTTTGCCGAGCACTTCGGGAGTTAACCGATCAGCGAGGATAACATTTGACGGCCGGTTGCCTTCAAACACACGATGCGGCACAAGCCAGTCGGGTGTACCTTCCGCTTTTACCTGATCGGCTGTTTTGCCAAAAGCCAGAGCTTCAGCCTGTGCAAATACATTGGCCAGGAGGATGTCATGATGACGACCTAGCGGAGTTAGCGCATGGCCGAAAGCGATGAAATCACACGGAATCAGCCGCGTGCCCTGATGGATCAACTGATAGAACGAATGCTGTCCGTTAGTGCCGGGCTCACCCCAAAAGATCGGACCTGTGTCATAGTTCACCGGTTTTCCGTCGAGGGTTACGTGCTTACCGTTACTCTCCATCGTCAGTTGCTGAAGGTACGCTGGGAACCGTTTCAGATATTGTTCGTAGGGCAGGACCGCGATAGTCTGCGCATCAAAAAAGTTGGTATACCAAACAGTAAGCAAACCGAGGAGAACCGGGAGATTCCTATCAAACGGCGCTGTGCGGAAATGCTCGTCAATCTGGTGGAAGCCGTCGAGCATGGAACGAAAATTATCCGGCCCAATCGCCAGCATGGTCGACAAACCGATAGCTGAATCCATCGAGTAGCGTCCGCCGACCCAATCCCAGAAGCCGAACATGTTGGCAGTGTCGATGCCGAACGCGGACACCTTCTCCGCATTAGTAGAGACAGCAACGAAATGTTTGGCTACGGCAGCCTTATCGCCACCAAGGCCTTGTAACAGCCATTCGCGCGCGGTCTCCGCGTTGGTCATTGTCTCGAGAGTGGTGAAAGTCTTGGAAGAAACCATGAATAATGTTTCGGCCGGATCGAGGTCGCGTGTAGCTTCCACGAAATCGATGCCATCGATGTTCGAGACGAAGCGAAATGTGAGCATGCGATCGCTGTAATGCTTCAGAGCTTCGTAAGCCATCACCGGCCCGAGATCCGAGCCGCCGATCCCGATATTCAATATGTTCCTGATGCGCTTGCCGGTGTGGCCCAGCCACTCCCCGTTCCGAACCCGGTTACTAAACGCCGTCATTTTGTCGAGGACGGCATGGACTTCGGGCACCACGTTTTTGCCATCGAGCGTGATGGTTGCATCCTTCGGCGCACGTAAGGCCACGTGCAACACCGCGCGGTTCTCGGTGATATTTATCCTTTCCCCGCGAAACATCGCCTCAATTCTCCCGCGCAAATCGCACTCCTCTGCGAGTTGCAAGAGAAGCTTCAGGGTGGTTTCAGTGACCCGGTTCTTGGAATAGTCCAGAAACAAACCGACCGCTTCGCCGGTGAACCGTTCGCCGCGTGTGGCGTCTTCGGCAAAAAGCTCTCGCAGATGAAGCTTCTTAATCTCGGTACTATGCTTGACGAGGGATGTCCACGCTGGGAGTAATGTAAGTGTTTCTCTATTTGCGTTCATGTTTGTCAGGCTGCGGTCTGGAGCGCCGCGCTCTTGGATGAAATGACTTTTAGCAAATCATTCCACGATTTGTCGAATGAATCCGCTCCCTCGTCCTGAAGCCGTGCGGCGAGCCCATCCACGTCCACGCCTGCATTGGTGAACTCGTTCAGAACCGCTTCGCTATCTCCGCCACTCGCTGGGATCGTCGCCCCCAGTTTTCCGTGGTCGGCAAATGCTTTAAGAGTGGCCTCCGGCATTGTGTTCACTGTCAGTGGAGAGGCCAGGCTCTCAATGTAAAGCGTATCGGATGCTTTCGGGTCTTTTGTTCCGGTGCTAGCCCAGAGTAGCCGCTGGGGGATCGCGCCTTCGTTGAACGCACGCTGCCATCTGGGGGAGCCAATCAGCTCAAAGTACGCCTCGTAGATGCGGAAGGCGATCGCAATTCCGAGGTGGTTGGCAAGCTTTGCGGGAACTTTACCAGCTACGGCGACGTCCCATCGGCTTATAAATACTGAAGCGACTGAACCAACCTTCGGATTGAGTCCCGCCTTAATGCGTCGCTCAACGCCCCGCATGTAAGCGTCCGCCGCAGCCAGGTATTGCTCACGCGAAAACAGGAGAGTTACGTTGATTGGAATACCTGCAAAGATTGCCTCCTCGATCGCAGGAAGACCCTCTTTCGTGCCCGGAATCTTGATTAAGAGATTGTGCCGATTTGCACGGGCAGATAATTGTTTCGCCTCGACAAGAGTACTGGCCGTATCATGCGCAAGTAACGGCGAAACCTCCAGCGATACCCAGCCATCAACACCATTAGTTCGATCGTGGATCGGTCGAAACAGGTCGGCTGCGCGAGTGATATCTTCCAAAGCTAATTCAAAAAACAATTCCTCGGCATTCTCGGCTTTGGCAGCACTCTCCCGAATTGCCTGGTCGTAACTGCTACTGTTCTTGATTGCGTGATCGAAAATCGTCGGGTTTGAGGTCAACCCGGTGACGGAGAATTCGGCGATGTAACGCTGAAGCGTGCCGTCATTCAGCAGATCGCGCGTAATATTGTCGAGCCAAAGGCTCTGACCAAGGTCATGGAGTAGTTGTGTTGCTCTCATATTCTAGGCAGTTCGAGGTTCGTATCATGTAAGTCCGCCGACTAGTCCGCGTTCTGGGTGATCTTGGAATCGCTCGTCGTGGGTAAGTTGCGCTCCCTCGTTCGGGAGATTTCCGGAACTGCTACGCCGTTGGACGAGCAGGTCGCCTTCCAGCGCGAGCACTTCGTGGCGAGTCTCCTCGTTTTCTTTCCAGAACCGCAGGGTAATGGTACTCTCGCCAACGCGCAGATCGTGGAGCGTGATGTCCGGCAGCCAGTGTGGCAATTCCGGATCTACGTAAAGCGATTTCTTGTGAGCATCCGCGTCCAATCCGAGAATCGCTTGCAACAGGTGAAACACGCTCCCGGCGGCCCACGCCTGAGGCACGTTAGCTCCCAGATACTGGACCGGGAATGCCCGCGGTTCGCGCTTTATTCCGGCATAAAGTTCCGGCAGCCGATAAAAAATGAAATAACTGCCAGCCTCGCTAATGTCACGGGCGACCATGGCTGCCTCCTTGCCGAATTGATAGCGCTTGAATCCCAAGGCGATGATACCGTTATCGTGCGGCCAAACGGATCCGTTTTGATAGGAAAATGGATTGTAGGCGGGATTGTTTGAAGAGAGCGTACGAATGCCCCAGCCGCTCCACATATCTGGTTGAAAAAGCCGTGCTACCACGCGAGCAGCGTGCTCCTGGCTCGCAATCCCGCTCCACAACAAGTGCCCGGGATTCGATGCAATTGTCTCAACTTGCTTCTTATCGCCATCGAGCGCGTACGCATAGTATCCGGTCTTCTCGCACCAAAAGAGCTGTTCGAATCTCTGCCTCAAATCTGCGGCCTTCCGACGCAATCTCGTTGCGGCTTCGAGCTGCCCGAAATAGTCAAACGCATTCGCCATGCGGAGCCAGGCGTCATACGTGTAACCTTGTAATTCGCAGAGGGCTTTTGGTCCCTTGACGGGCGTTCCGTCGGGATACATGACAGAATCGCCGGCATCTTTCCAAGCCATATTTTCGTATCCTTGTGGCGATCGGGTCTGATATTCTTGCAGCCCGTCTCCATCCATATCTCCATAACGGTCGATCCATTCGAGACACTTCAGGGCTGCGTCCTTATTTTGTAAGAATACGCGATCGTCACCCGACCACTTCCACGCCTCGCAAAGAGTTATCAGGTAGAGCGCAGTCGCGTCGGCGGTGCCGTAGTAAGGTGTGTGCGGAATGAGCTGGCGCTCGGCAAGCTCGCCCACTCGCATTTCATGCAGGATCTTCCCCGGCTGCGCATCGCGGTAGTCATCCATTTCCTTGGCCTGGAATTTGCCAAGGACACTTAGAGCGCAGCGCGCGAAACTGGGGTACACCATCAGGTTCTGCAGACTTACTATAAGACTGTCGCGTCCGAACAGGGCCACGAACCAGGGTACGCCGGCAGCCGGAATAAATTCGCTCCGAGTTTCGCCTGTATAAGGCAATCGCAACGCTGCCATGTCTTCCACGGACTGTTTGAAGAGCCTGTATATGTCCTCATTGGATGTAGTGACCGATGTGGTAACTTTTTTCCAATTGGTTAGCTCCTGTTCAATCGGGCCTTGTTCCTCTCGAAGCCTGTGGACACAAATGCTAGGCGCCTTGTCGGACTTCTCCTCTCCAACAAACCTGTGTTGGCAGCATGCATGCCAGGAACCTCCCGGCTCGACGTCCACCAGAAACGTGATGCGTCCATTGCTATAGCCGGCCGGCGAGCCGCTGCGCGCCAGGCGAGTAACAAGGGAACGTTTGAAGCCGTTATGCTGGTAAGAGTTAATCAACTCCGCAGTTTCCGAATACCACTCAGTGCTGACGTTGCCTTTGCGCACCAAGCGCTTGGATTTGACCTCGAAAATGTCAGCAAAATCAGTCCGCAGCGACAATTCCAATGAGAAACGGACCGGTCGCGTGCCGTGATTGCGAATGTCAAAATCCTCGTGAATTCCGTCGTTCACAGCGCGGTCCACGATCAGGCTGAGTGTCCCCTCACCGATTTCGCCGTACTCCGCTACAATCTTCGGGTTGGTTAGGTACGCACGCGACGCATAGTAGGCGATGGCGCCGGAGTTTTGCAAAACCCAGTGTTTGCCATCAGCAAAAATATCATAACTGCTTACGTAGCGTGTGTCGCGCGTGTAGATTCCCTGATCGGTACCGGGACGGATGGAGCAATCCGGCTCTGCCAGAACAAAAGTATCTCCCCGGTTGATGGTGACCAGTGGCGGTCCGACGCTTACTTGTATTGCCATAGTCTTTCCCTGGAAGGTTCTATCTTTCCGGCTCGTCTCGAAATGGTAGTCGTCAATAGCGTTCCGGCTACTTTGATTTGGTTCGTTATTTCTTCCTCAAGCGTCCGAAGATCAAGATTTCAGAAAATGCTCAGATTTCACACGCTTTATCTTTCGTACCCGATGATTCGGTTAGCGCTTCGACATTCGCACGGGGTCAGCGTCTGCTCGATTTCTCTGCCGAAGAGATCTCCGGCAGCGCCTTCGTGCAGCATCGGCGTGAAACAGAATAACATTCTCGCGACTGATCAGCGTTACTTCCACGCCCGCACTGCAAGCCAGGTGTTTATCGAAATGCTTTGCCGCGTACAGCCCGGCGAAGCCGCCGCCGGCGATGACTATTTTGCTCTTCTGCATTTTTAGCGACCGGCCTCTGGCCGTTCCACCTGAGCGCTGCGCCGTATTCTAGGGAGATGGCCCACAGGGGGTCGCTACAGATAGCGACCGCTGCGCCCACCGTGAGACAGCGGCAGAGTAGTTGTTTCGTCACCGCGCTTTTATCGTATCGGCGGTATGCCGCCCAAAGCGCTTCTTCGATTTCACAATCGGCAGCGCTCTGCGAATCAGGCAGCCTGGGTCGCGAAGAATTAGACTTTGAGTTGAGACGCATAACCACTTGTTAGGCGGCAGAGAGGAATGCGCGTTCTTCATGCTCGGGATTAGCGAGAGCCGCAAGAAATGCTCCCATGAGAGGATCGGGCGCACCGTTGGTTGGCATTTCTACGGACAAGAGCAGGAGCGAAGGACGCCGACCCAGATTAAACACGAAAGCAGACGGTGCCGTATTGCTTGGCTCACCATCCGACTTGATCGCTAGCGATGGTGCTGTGCAGCGACCGTTCGCATCCGCGATGATCTTGCATGCGCGACGAAACGGCAGCCAGGTTAGGCGACCTCTATCGTGCTCGGCGTCAAAGGCGAAGATTTCGCTCGAGGTCGGCTCAGCGCTGGAGAAGATTGGCGTGGCGGTCAATCGAACAGGCGCGATCTTTTTTCCTACCAAACGCCAGGAAATGGCAACCGCGTCACCAGCGTTGGGCAGGAGAATCTGCTGCTCCAGCGACATGGCTGGCGCGAGCGGCACGATCTGCCGCGCAAAGGCGAGACCGCGCGATCGCAATCCATCGTTACCAGGGGCGTTACTACTCGACAGCTCGTATATCCTACCGCCTATTTCCAACCGAACGTCAAAGCCACGAAGAGCAAGTTCCCTGTAACCCGGGCGAGCAAATGACGCCGGAGCACCAATAGGCAAATACCGGGCCGGTTGCTCCAGCAATTTAAACAGCGCCCCGATCTGGATCATGCCGGAACAATGCGGTCTGAATGGAATGTGCCGCTACCGCGCAGGAGTCAGATTTTGAGCTGAGCCATGCGAGGCGACCTGCACTCCCTCTTTTGGGGGATTCTGATCAAGACCGACAACAGTTCGCGCGCGGCGTAGTCGTTTTTTTACCAAAACCGCAGCGTGGTGGTGCAGAGAACTCGCCTGACTTCCAACCAAGCTGGCTCCCTAGCGCCACACTTCATCCCTGCCGGATAGAGCCCGGTCGAGATAAGTAGCCGCGCTGATCAGTGAGAGGTGGGTAAACGCCTGAGGAAAATTGCCAAGGTGCCGGCCATCGGCACCCAGTTCTTCTGAGTAGAGGCCAAGATGATTTGAATAACTCAGTAGCTTCTCGAATAACAACTGAGCCTTTTCCAATTTGCCTGCACGAGCCAGACATTCGACGTACCAGAACGAGCAGGCTATGAAGCTGCCTTCCGTTCCAGGCAAACCATCCACGTGATTACGTTCCACATCGTACCGACGGACCAGTGTATCTTCGATCAAATGTTTCTCGATCGCTCGCAAGCTTGAGAGCCACATGGGATCGACCGGGCTAATGAATCTCATCATTGGCATGAGCAGCGCTGAGGCGTCTACATTTTTTGTGCCCTTTGCCTGCACGAACGCCTGCAGCTCTTCATCCCAGAAGTTTGTAAAGATATCATTGCGTATTTCATCTTTCGTGCGATGCCAGACGTCGACGGGTCCAGGAAACGAGCGTTTCGATGACAGGCGGACGGCGCGATCGAATGCAACCCAGCACATGAAACGTGAGTGCAGGAATTCCTTTTGTCCGCCGCGCACCTCCCAGATTCCCTCATCAGGTCGCCGCCAATTCCTGCCGAGCCAATCTAAGAGCCGGTGCACGTTCTGCCATTCTTGATGAGAGCTGGCACGACCATATTTGTTAGCGAGGTAAACGGCGTCCATCATCTCGCCATAAATGTCGAGTTGCAGTTGGTTGTAAGCGCCGTTGCCGATGCGCACCGGACGCGAATTCTCGTAACCGCTTAGGTGATCGAGGGAGATCTCCTCAAGGTCCTGCCTGCCGTCGACACCGTACATTACCTGCAACGGCCCTCGCTGAGCGTCGTCACCCAAACGGTCCTTTATCCAATCAATAAATGATTCAGTCTCATCGACGAAGCCAAGCCGGATCAGCGCGTAGAGCGTGAAGCTCGCGTCGCGCAACCACGTGTATCTATAGTCCCAGTTTCGAACTCCCCCAATGCTCTCTGGCAACGAAAACGTAGGTGCCGCGATCAGCGAGCCATGTTCGCGACTAATGAGGAGCTTCAGTAGCAAAGCTGACCGCTGGACCATCTCCCGCCAGCGACCTTTGTACTTTGACTTGCCTATCCATGACTTCCAAACCTGTGCTGTTTGAAGACAATTGTATTCAGCGCCTCTGGGATCCGGGTGGCGCCCGTCAGGACACAGACCACTCAGCATAAATGCAGCTTTTTGGCCCGCGTCCAAAGTGAAGTTGGAGATTATATCCCCGGCTTGCCTGGTCATCGGGGCATCCGAGTACAGCGACATCGGAGGGCACTTGCTCTCCTCAGGAAAGAACGTGGCGCATTGGGGTGAGAACTCCAGTCGGTGGGCAGATGTCGCGTACTTGAAACGTGGCTGGCACGACATCTCGAATCGGACATTGCCCCGGATGACCGAGACAAGTCGCACGATTTGATTCGGATGACCTGCGTCGTCGTGGATGGGCATGCAGTCCATCACTTCAGCCACGCCTTCTTCAGCCAGGAAACGAGTTAGCAGAATGTTGGTATCCGGCAAATAAAGCTGCCGTGCCCGCATGTTCGCCAT